>JAFDER010000577.1 GCA_019310245.1 Deltaproteobacteria bacterium | reverse complement strand
GGCCGATGTAGATCGCGTCCTCCGTGAGGCGGGTGCCGGGCTGCCTCTCGTGCCTGCAGTCCAGGAGGAACATCTCGGCCGTCCTGCCCCACTTGTAGCTCCTCCAGTAGCTGTTGTTCTCGTACCTGGGCACGGGCGTCGTCTCGAAGAAGGCGTCCTTGCCGGCCGCGATGAGGGCCGGGTTCTCCACGATGTCCCGGTAGAGGTCCGCGTCGTCCTCGATCTCGTGGTCGTCCCACACGATGTACTGGCCGGTCCTGGGAAGAAGTGCCATGTATCCCGGATCGCTGAGCGTCATGCGCCACAGGGCCCGAAACTCGTCCAGCGTCTCGCAACCGTCGTTGTAGCTGAAGTCACCGAGCTGGAAGAAGGCGTCGATGTCGTACCTTGCCGTGATGTCGAGTGCCGTGTAGGGAGCCCAGGTCAGGTTCGTGCCGTGCGTGCCGGCTATCGTGATCGGCGCCGAGCACTCCGCGTGCAAGGCGGTCCTGAACCTGCCGATCACCGAGCGTGAGACCATGTCGTCGCCGCCGTCCTCGAAGAACGCGTAGTGATACCAGGTGCCAGGCGCGAGCCCCTCGACCAGCTCCTTCATGTAGCCTTCCGCGGGGATCATCGAAACGTCCCAGACCACCGCCACGAATCCCTCTTCCTCCACGTCGCGCCAGACCACGATCCGCTTGACGCTGCTGTTCGACGCGTACCCCCAGAGTATCGCTCCGTCGGAGGTCATGGAGCCCGCCTGGACCGTCAGCGGGAAGAGGTCATCATCACGTGTCACGAGCCACGGATCGAGCTCTCTCGTCTCCCCCCCGTCGTAACGCTCCGGGTACACGTTGCACGGGTCCTCCGGCGGAAGCTCCTCCTCGGCGTCCGCCGCTGGAGTCTCCTCCACCACATCGGCGTCACCTCCCGCATCCCAGTCGCTCTCCACGTCGGGATCATCCGCAGCGTCCTCGCCGTGCCTGCCGCCACTTGTCCCGCACGCGGCGAGCGCGAGAATCGCCAGTGCGGTCGCGAGACCATGAGATAAATCCATGATTCCATCAATATAGAGTGGCCTTGGCATCATGGCCAGCGTTGCAGCTTCAGCTGGTCCTTCGCCTGGGGCCGGTGGGGGAAGTTCGTGCTCAACGTGGGGATCGGCTACCGCGGAACTCACATGCCGAGGACAAGCACAGCCTGCTGCTCACCGCCGCGGTGTGCGTGGACCCAGACTGACGATCTCGTGGAGCGTGTGCTCGCCCTCGACGCCCTTCAGGCTCATGGTGAGGCTGCGGCCGGTCCGGGCGCGGCCGCCGAGCAGCGTGTGCACGTCCTGCGAGACCAGGAGACGGGTCCCGGCCCGCTTGTTGGCGGACTCCACGCGGCTGGCGAAGTTGACCGCATCGCCGATCACCGTGTGCCTCGAGCTCCCGGGCTCGCCGATGGTGCCTGCGACCACGAGCCCGCAGTGGATCCCGATGCCGATGTCGAACGCCCTGCCGTGGAGCTCGGTCACGTAGGGCTTGAGCAGCTCCACCGACTCGAGCATCTCCAGGCCCGCCCGCACGGCCCGCAACGCGCCATCGGCAGGCTCGTCCGTCTCGAACAGCGCCATGAGGCCGTCGCCCATGTAGTTGTCGATGGAGCCTCCGTGGTGGCGGATGATCGCTCCCATCTGGTGAAAGTAGCGGTTGAGCAGGTGGACCACGTCGTAGGGCAGAAGGTTCGCCGAGAACGTGGTGAACGAGCGGATGTCCGCGAACATGACGATGACGTGCTTCTCTCGGCCCACGCGGCCCAGGGCCGCTCCCTCGATCATGACGCTGGTCAGCTCCACGTCCCTGTCGTCGAGGACAAGCCTGCGGATCTCGGCTTCGCCGTCCACCTTCGTCTGGCACGCGAGCCGGATGCCCGGGCCGAAACCCGCCTGCTCGGCCAGCACGGCCTCCTCGGCCGTCCGTCCGGAGCAGGAGTCCCGGCCCTCGAGCACCATCACCCGGCACGTGGTGCACCGGGCGTTCCCGCCGCAGGCGTGCGCGAGCGGGATGCCGCTCCTCTTTGCCACATCGAGGAGCGTCTCGCCCGGGTCGGTCTCGACCGTCCTGTCGTCGGGCCTGAAGAGGACCTTCGCCATCTCGGACTGGATACCACAGGTGTGGCGTTCCAACAAAGGCGCTCCCCGGTGGGCGCCAGCTGCCTGTCCATATACTCTGCGCCCGGACACATCATCCCGCAATCGAGTGGGCTTCCCTACGGCTCAGTTCTTGTCGTCGGGTGCGTCGTCCAGGGCCTTGCGCGCGTCATCGTTCCCCGCGCCTGCAGTGGCCAGCCTTGACCGATCCAGAGGCCTCACCTAGCGTCCGGAGTGAGAAGACGCAAAGGAGGCCCCATGGCGAGGATAGCCGTTCTGTACTGCAAGAGGATCAAGGACTACTCGTGCATCGCCTGCTCCAAGTGCTACAAGGCCATGAGCGAGAAGAACGCCGAGTTCGGGCAGCACGACGAGATCGAGCTCGTGGCCATGACGGACTGCGGCGACTGCCCCGGCCTGGTCGTTCCCCGCGTCAAGCTCATCACGGAGGTCACCAGTAACCTGGAGCGCGGGATCGAGGTGCTCCACCTGGGCACGTGCGTCAAGCTCGCCATGGAGACGGCAGCGTGCCCGATCGACTACGACGAGCTCAAGCTCGTCCTCGAGACGAAGTTCGGCATCAAGGTGGTGCTCGGCACGCACAGCTACTGACGACGAGATGACGTTCCGCGTCTCACCACTCCTGTGGCCCGCCATCGCCGCGGGCAGCCCCGCGATCGTGCCCGCGCTGTTCGTCAGGAACCGTCGCTATAGAAAGAACCTGGAGCGCGCAGCGCGCAGCAACGAGAGCCGGATCGAGAACGCCACGGCACTGGACCTGCCCGCACTGGGCTCTCTCTCTCTCACGGTGCTCAGCGAGTGGGAGGCCGACCCCGGGTTCAGGAGCGAGGCGGGCGTCTCGTACGTGCTCAGGAGCGAGCGGGGCGCGGTCCTGTTCGACGTGGGCTTCGGCGCACAGAGCGGCGTGGTGGTCGAGAACGCGCGCAGGCTGGGCTTCACCCTGGGCGACGTGGACGCGCTCGTCATCTCGCACATGCACCTCGACCACGTGGGGGGGCTCGAAGCACAGAAGGCCCGACGCGTTGCGGTGCCGGCCGAGCTCGGATCCCCGGACGGCATGGACTGCTTCCTGCCCGACGAGGGCGGGGCCGAGGGCTTCTCGTGTCACGTGTTGGGTTCGCCGCGCGTCCTCGATGCGGGGATCGCCACCATCGGGCCGCTGGCGCGTGCGATGTTCTTCTTCGGCTACATCGAGGAGCAGGTCCTCGTGGCGCGACTCGAGGGGTCGGGGCTCGCCGTGATCACGGGTTGCGGTCATCCCACGATCGAGGTCATCCTGGAGATGGTCCGGCGCCTGTCGGACGAGCCGGTACACACCGTGTGCGGGGGCCTGCACTTTCCGCTGCGCCGCAGCCGCCTGCGCATGTGGGGCCTCGAGGCCCAGAGGTTCTTCGGCACGGGCAAGCCGCCCTGGAGCCCCATCGACGATGACGACCTGGACCACGCCATCTCGGTCATGAACCGGGCCGGCGTCAGGCGCGTGCTCATCTCGGCCCACGACTCGGACGACCATGCCATCGAGCGCATGGACAGGGAGCTGGACGCCGAGGTGGAGACATTGAGGGCCGGCAAGACCTACGAGATGAGGTGAACGGACCGAGAACCTGTCTACACCTGCTGGAGCAGGATCCGGAACAGCCGCCGTTGATGCGAGTGTCCCTCTCTTCTGATAGTATCCGATAGAGATGGGCATCGAGGAACGAAGCCGGGAACGCCGCAAGAGGATCGTGGCCCACCGCTCTGCCAGCTACGAGGAAGCCGAGCAGTGGGATCTGGATTACTGGCAGGCAATGACCCCCCAGCAGAGGCTCTCCGCGCTCGTCGCGATCAGGCGTGATGTCGAGAAGGTGCTCGCCGCCAGGAAGGGCGAGACGTCGAAGTGAGCACCATGGAGACCATCCGCGACTTCGAGGACATGCTCGAGCTCCTGGAGAAGCACGAGGCGAGGTACCTGATAGTGGGCGGTCTCGCGTTCATCTATCACGCCAAGCCCAGGTACACCAAGGACATGGATGTCTGGGTGGATTTCACGCCGGAGAACGTCGAGTGCGCAAACAGGGCGATATCGG
>JAFDER010000010.1 GCA_019310245.1 Deltaproteobacteria bacterium | reverse complement strand
CGAGATAGAGGCCCGCCCGGGCGAGCTGTTCCCCTCCGGCAGGCCGTCGTGGATGGCGTCGCCGGCGGAGATGCGCGACTACTGGACCGATCGGGACGGCTCGCAGGTGATCGGCGACGCGCACGCCTCGCTGCCGGACCTGCTGGTCATGGTGCTCGGCACGCTCGAGGATCACGTCCAGGGCCAGCCGGACCACCCCCACCTGCGCTCCCACGTCACGGGGTGGCTCGACGCGGGCCACGCGTGGGTCCGCCTCAACCCGGATGCGGCCTACGTCGCAGAGGCCTCCGGCGAGCCCGCCGGCGGGATCCCGGAATCCGACGCCGGGACGCCTCTTCCCTGGCCCGACACCGGAGACCACCTCCTGCCCGAGACGTTCGACGCCCACGTCGTCGTGTCGGCCGTCATGGAGCTGACCGACCGGATCCGGGCGGCCAACACCGACGTGGATCTGGACGCCGTCCTGTACTGAGGTTTGGTTTTTCCCGCCATGTTCTGGTAGGAGTCGACTGAGGGTCCTGCTCTGCATACAATGGGACAAGCTCAGGAGAAGGATGGTGGCATCATGAGAAGAGGTCTTCTGGCAGCAGTGCTTGCCGCGTCCTGCGCGGCGCTGTGGTCGCAGCCCGCCGGAGCCGCGGAGGTGGCGGCGGACGGCGAGGTGTTCATCGATCCCATGGACGTGAGCGGCGGGTTCCTCACGCCCCTCACGCCCCTGTCCCCGCGGCCTCAGACGCAGCTGCACATCGTGCCGGTGGAGTTCCTGCTGCTGGACGTGAACATCCCCCTGGTGAATGACGAGCACTTCCTCCAGTACCAGATGAGGGTGGGAGGGAGCGTTGCGTTCGCTCGCAGGTTCGAGATCGGCGTCGAGCTCGTGCCCCTGCACGTCCTGAGCGGCCGCTACAGGGTCACGTTCGGCCCCGTGGACGAGTTGTACGACGACAGCGACGTGAACTTCGGCAACATCTCGGCCCACTTCCTTGCCAACGTCCTCGCTCGCCACGGGTCGCAGCCGACGTACCTCTCTGCCGCCTTCAGGCTCACCATCCCGACCGCCAGCGACGTCAGCCTGGACCTGGACGGCGACGGTGACAGCGACTGGGAGGCCAGGGTCGACTCCTGGATCCTCGAGCCGCAGCTGCTGTTCGGGATCACGCTGGGCGGGATGGTCACCCTGTCCACCCGGCAGGGACTCGCCATCTTCATCACACCGGGCGAGAGGCAGGACGATCCGCTCGACAACCCGGCACCCTTCCACGGCGACAACCAGGTCCACTGGGCGATGAACTTCTCCGCGGGAGTGGCCCCCATCAAGCAGCTTGCCATCGTCGCCGACTTCACCGCCCTGTTCTGCATGAACGAGGTGAGGTTCTGGGACCCCGAGGAGCGGGGCGACGGTGTCCACCCCAACACCCATCCCATCTTCCTCTACCTCGGCCTCGGTGCGAAGGTCTACCCGATCCCCGCCCTGGCCATCGAGGCGGGGTTCCGGTTCGGGCTCACGGACGAGGCGCGCTACACGGTGGGTCTGTTCTCCTTCGCGCTCAAGGTGAGCTACGAGTGGGACGTGTCCATTGGCGGCGTCACCGTCATCAGGGAGAGCACCGGGGGGACATCCGGAGGCAAGGGCAAGAAGGGCAAGAAGGACGGGAAGACCAAAGCCGTGGAGGAAGAAGATGCATCGTAGAGCGCCGTGGCTCCTGATGATCGCGCTGATCCCGCTCCTCGCTCTCGTGGCGGCGTGCGGGGGGTCCCGGATGCCCTCCCTCGTCGTGCCCGGCGAGGCGACCGACCTGGGCCTGTCGCCCAAGGGGCTCATGGGGGCCACGTACTCGCTCGTGGCCCAGGACGGGGGGATCCGGGTCCTGACCGTGGACGAGGAGCGCGTGAACCTGGTGGGCTACGACGCCGAGGGCCAGCAGACGGGCGCCGAGATCCTGCTCAACCTGCAGCCAGAGCTGTGGGCCGTGGACGAGGCGATGCTCGCCTCGGCGATCATGACGCACCGGTACGAGGACCTGCCGCTCGTCACCCTCGAGGGATGCATTCGCAGCGGCCTGTCGGACATCGCGCGGCACGTGTTCGTCTACGACAGGGGGCTCGTGCCCGTTGCCGACGGCTACGGCCTCGTGTTCGGCGCCCGCACCACGCTCGAGTGCGACGAGGCCGGAGCAAACGCCACGGTGAGCGTGGAGCACATCATCGTGTTCGACGCCGACTTCAACCGCATCCAGCACGACAGGGCCGTGTGGATCGAGAAGGCGCCCATGGACGCCGTGGTCGCGGTGGACGGGCAGTCCCTGCGGGCCGCGTGGCTCGCCTCCGACGGGGTGTACATCGGCGGCGGAGGCGCGCCGGTCTCGCGGGTCGTCAAGTTCACCGATCCCTGGAGCGGATCCGAGATTCCCGCCCACTTCTTCGAGCCGACGCCGGGGCAGGACGTGATGTTCGCGCTGGGCGTGATCGAGAGGCCCATGGCCACGGTGGGGCAGGGCGAGAGCTACCTCGTCCTGCACATGGCCGATCGCGCCGATCCCTCCAGCCTGAAGGTGAGCCGGCTGGCCCTTCCCGAGCACCCGCAGGCCGTGGCCGGAGCCTGGTCCGGCGACAGGCTGGGGGTCACGCTCTTCGCGGAGGTGCGTCCCCCGCACGCGGAGAGCCGCGCCATGGCCTACTTCGTCACGTTCGACGACGCGGCCACGGCCCAGGGCGAGCTCGAGACGATCCTGGGCTGGAAGAGCGCCCTGGGCAAGTCGTTCGGGATGCAGGAGCTCGTCATGGCGTACCGGGACGGGACGTACGCAGCAGCCATTCTCTACGACCAGGGGATGGGCGGCATGATCGACCTGATCCCGATCGAGTCGAGCGGTCCCATGCCTCCGGCCACCCATGACATGGGCTGGTCGGACGCCAAGGACCTCCGGTTGCTGTCCTGCGGCGAGGACTTTCTCATCCTCTGGTCGGACAAGGTCGTCAGGCTTCTCAGGGTCGCCCCCCCCTACGGCGTCGCAGCGTCCCACTGATCTCAAGTCACCTGTTGCATCCGGACCGCAGGTGATGCTATCTACGTGTCCAATCCCGTCGCGAGAGCATGAGGGGAACACTGCCCAAGGAGGAGACGATGAGAAAGCACGTGAACGGCCTTGTGATCATGATGACCGGCCTGCTGCTGTCCTGCGGTGGCGGGCTCAAGGGGCTTCCGGGCGCAGGCGCCCTGAAAACGGACATCCCTGACAAGTACGCCGACTACATCGAGGAGTGCGAGCAGTACGAGAAGGATGTCAACGAGGCCAAGAAGTACATCGAGGAGACGCCCGGGGCCCTCGCCGAGGCCCTCGATCTGAAAGAGGACGCCACGCTGGAGGAGGTGACCGAGGCGATCACCTCGCGCATCCAGGACGAGGTCATCAAGGCCGGCGCCCACGTCGAGATCACCATCGAGGGAGGCCTCGATGCCAGTGCGGCGGCCGCGGCCGGAACCGGCGGCGCCAGCGCCGAGGCCGGTGTCTCCGCCGAGGTCAAGGTCACGATCAAGGTTGTTGGCGAGATCGAGGTCAGCGAGGGGCTGCAGGAGCTCATCGACGCGGGCAAGCTCGCGCTCGAGCGGATCATCGGCAGCGCCAAGAAGCTCAAGGCCCTCGCCGAGAAGGCTCCCGAGCTCATCGAGAGGGGCACGGAGCTGGCGGCGAGGTCAAGGTCAGCTTCACGGCCGAGGCGTCCGCCGAGGCCGGCTAGCCGCACCCCGCCCTCCGTCCCGTCCACATCTATCGATTCCACTCTCTGCCTGGCGACAGTGCCGCCGCTGACCCCGCGCTACCCAACGACCTCGTCTGTGGGGGACGTGCGTGTCTTAGACCTCGAGCCCCAGGGGCGCAGTGAGCTTCCTCCCGGCGGGGTGGGTGTTCGTTGGTGGGGATGAATCGGGTCGACAGGGGGGGAGTCTAGAGGCAGACGCCGTCCAGGCACATGCTCGATGAGCAGTCGCCGGCGCGGGTGCAGTCGCCCGCGATCTCGTTGACGGTCCTGCAGTAGCCCTCGACGCACTCGCTGAACAGTCCGTAGGGGTCGCAGTCGCGCGCGAACGTGCAGGAGGCGCGGCACCCGTCCGAGACGCACGAGAGCTCGCCGCAGCCGCCCGCGGTCTCGCAGCTCTCCATGCGCCTCTCGTCGGGCCGGCACAGCCCGCTCATGCAGCGTGAGATGTAGCCGCAGGTGTCATCGCTCGTGCACTCGTCCAGGCAGTAGCCGTTGACGCACCGCTGGGCGTCGCCACAGTCCGAGGAGTAGAGGCAGGTTCCACCGCCGTCCTCGTCGTCCAGGCACACGGTGCCGTCACACAGCTGGCCCGTTGGGCATGGCGCGCCGTCCGAGCAGTCCACGCGGCAGAAGGAGCTGAGGCAGACCTGGCCTCCACCGCACTGGTGGTCGAACACGCAGATGCTCAGGGCGTCCCGGCACAGGCCCTCCTCGCACAGCATCCCGCCGTCGCAGTCGGTGTCCGCCTCGCAGCCGCAGTGGCCGTCCGGGCAGGGGCCCTCGTCGGGGACGCAGACGCCCGCTTCACACACGAAGCTCTCCCCGAACACCGTGCAGTCGGAGTCCTCGCTGCACTCGTCCGTGGCCACGCACACGCCCGTGACCTCGTCACAGTAGCCGGGGTACCTGGTGCAGTCGTCATCGCTCGTGCAGCCCTCGGAGGGGACGCACGTGCCGCGCTCGTCGCAGAACCACCCTGGGGGGCAACCGAAGTCGCATTCTCCTCCGAACGTGCAGACGCCGTCGGCGCAGTAGTGCCCGCCCGGACAGTCGGAGTCCTCGTCGCACGAGCCGCTGCATCCATCCGGAGTGCAGACGACCTGACCTCCATCGGAGCCGAACTCGTCCCACCAGATGGGGCACCCCGTGGTGAGCAGAGCCGCAAGAGCGATTGTGAACACGTGAACCATTTTCTGACGCATGGCGTCCTCCTCGAAATTCAAGCCCTGTAAACGGTCCGTCGGTGGACCTCGGCCCCCTCAAGTGCAAACCCGATGCCAGCGGCACCGGCAAGGGGGAAAACCGCATTTTCGGCTCGAAAACCGCTCCATCACCATTGTTTTACGTGCGACAGGCCCCGGGGATCTGACCGTCCTGCAAATGATGTGAACCCGGAGACGCGCCGGCTTCTCCGGGACTGTGAACGCGGGTTCACATCACCGGGGGATGCCATCTGCGTCCTGGCTCCCCGGGCGGCCACTTCTGCGAGGGGGGACACGTTCTTGCTTCGTGGGGTTATGGAAGAATGATGAGGTCGATCCAATGTCGAATGGATGGATCATTGGGATGTGGCGGTCCTGGGTGATGCTATGATATAAATCCAGCGTCATGGTCGTCACCTGTCCGAAGTGCTCCACGAGCTACGAATTCGACGACACGCTCGTCGGTTCGAAGGGCACCGTCGTGCGTTGCACCCAGTGCAGCCATATGTTCAAGATCTTCGCGGACGAGAACGACGACACCATCGAGCACGCCGGCTGGATGATCAAGAAAGCCGACGGAAAGGTATTCGGAATCGACAAGTTCTCCACGATCCAGAAGTGGATCCGCGAGGGCAAGATCGATGCCGACGACAGCCTCTCCCGCACCGGCAAGAGCTGGAAGAAGCTCGGTGAAATCATCGAACTGCAGGGCCTTTTCGCCACGCTGGAGTCCACGAAAGCGGCGCTCCGACCCACGCCGCCGGCCGGCTCCGAGGTCGAGCCCCGGCTCTCGGTCCATGGCGAGGGTCTCTCGGATGAGGTCTCGGGGGCCGGTCGGGAAGCGTCGCTGCAACCGTCCGGCAGGCAGGCCGGGGGAGCCGCCCGGGCGAACGTCACGTACGATGCTCCGGAACCCGAGCCAGCTACCGTCAAGGGCCCACTCGCGCGATCCCTGGCCTCGGGAGAGGACGAGATGGAGAAGGAGGATCCCCTCCTCATGCCCGGCTACCGTCCCGGCCGGTGGAAGCGCTGGGTGGTCGCCTTCGTGGTGCTCGCCATGGTCGGCCTCGCGGTCGCCGGGTACCTCGAGCGCGACCAGCTGATCGGGTGGTACACGGGGCTCAGTGCGCCGGCCACAGAGGGCGAGCACGAGCGAGCGCTCGAGAGAGCTCACGAGTACTTTCTCCTGGACACGGGTTCGTACTTCGATCAGGCCGAGAAGATCTACCGGGACCTGCTCGCGAAGAACGACCAGGACGCGGGAGCACGGACCGGGCTTGCCGAGCTTCTGGCGGCCCGTGCGCAGTACGCACGCGACCGGAAGGAGATCCTGGGTCTGAGCGAGGGCGTGGAGGATGCCGGAACGCTCGCGCGCGAGGCGCGCAAGCTGGCTCAGCTCGCCGTGCTCGCCTCGCCCGACAGCCTCGAGGCCAACAGGGCCCTTGCCGATTGCCTGAGGCTCTCCGGGGACCTGGAGGGTGCCCGCGAGCACATCGACAAGGCCCTGGACATCGCTCCGAGGGATCCCGAGACGCTCTACGTGGCGATCTTGATCGACTACGAGGAGGGACTGGATGTCGAGAGGATCATTCAGGATCTCGAGCGCGTGCTCAGGAGGTCGGAGACGCTGATCCGCGTCCGGTACCGACTGGCCCTGCTGCAGGCGCTCGCGGGCCAGCCGGCCAACAGCCGGACCCATGCCGAGAAGATCCTCGACATGAATGCGGATCACCAGCTGGCTGCCAAGCTCGTGGCCCTGCTCGATGCCGGAGGACTCGAGGCCCCGGTGCCGGACAAGGGGAGCGAATCCGATCCCGCCGAGACGTCCGCCGAGGGTGATACCGAGGCCGCGGCAGGCACGGAGCCTCCCGCCGTGGAGCCCGCGACGGATCCGGGGTCCGCCTTGAAGAAGCCGGTCGAGAGCGGGGCGGAGGGCTCGGGCGGCGTGCCGCAGGGCAAGAGCTACGACTTCTACATCGCGAAGGCGATGAAGTACCGCTCCGGCGGCGACTGCGACAGGGCGCTCGACTACTTCGAGAAGGCCCTCCAGGCCAGCCCGACGAGCGTGGAGGCGTGGTCCGGCTCCGGCTACTGCCACCTGAGCATGTACCAGTACGGGCCCGCCGTCTCGGAGTTCAAGCGTGCCCTCAAGGCGAACAAGAACTATGGACCGGCGCTCATCGGTCTGGCACAGGCTTACGAGAAGAAAGGGAACATCAAGGGGGCGATCGAGTACTACGGAAAGTATCTCGACTCCCACGCATCGGGCGGCCAGGCGGGACTGGCCCGCAACAAGCTCAAGGAACTCGAGGACACGATAGGGCCGGACGACGAGCCCGGCCCCGGCGGTGGTGGTGCCACCGTCGTTCCCGAGAAGGTCGACACGGAGGTCGAGATCAAGGGCTCGGTGGGCCAGCCCACGAGCGATACTCCGAAGACCGCAGGGGATCCGTACGATTGATCCTGCGCGCGTGGTGGTAGCGTTGGAATCTCCCATGGACAGGCTGGTCGAGATCGCGTTCCAGCTGGATGATCCGGACAGCTCCGGCGTGATGTGCCTGCGAGCGGGGGATGAGGTGGTCAGGATCCAGGTGGTCGGCGGCTGCCTGCGTGACAGCTTCCTGGAGGGATCCGGACAGACCTTCACCGACTATCTGCTCGAAGCGGGCATCGTGAGCGCGGAGGACTATGACAGGTCGCTGCGCATCGCGAAGGAGCAGGATCTGTCGATCTTCCAGGCGCTCATGCGGACCGGTGCGGTCAGCGACGAGCAGATCCAGGACGCCCGGCTCGAGCTCGCCGGCCGCCGGTTCGCCAGGGCGCTCGAGCAGGGCCTCGACTCCGTGGTGCTCGAACCCCTGGACGGCGTGAGCGAGCCGGTGGGCGATGAGGAGAAACCCATCTCGACGGTCCTGCTCGGCGTCATCCACTCCCAGGTCAAGGAGGGACGCCTGAGCGAGATCAACGTTCCGCCGCTGGCCGTGATCCGCCCCACCGAGAGGCTGGGCCGCTGCATCGGCGTGCTCCGCGAGCTGATCGGCTCGCTTCCACTGCCCCGCGTCGGTGGAGAGACGTACGAGGCGCTGATTGCCAGGCACGGCGCGTCCGCCTCCGTTGCGATCTCCGTGATGCTCAGGGCCGGCCTGATCAAGACGGCGTTCGGCTCGGCCGGCGCGGCGGGTGGAGAGCGTGTGCTGAGGCTCGGTGCGCTGGCCTCGCTGCTGAAGCTCGAGGCGGTGTCCCTCATGAGCGGCGTCAAGGGTGACGATGGGGACAGGGCGGGCGTCCATCTCGATCTCGGTGATCTGTGGCTCGGGCGGTTCGGTGCGCTCGAGGAGGCGCGGCGGTGCTACGAGGAGGCGAGCGGGCTTGACGGCAAGGTCGCGACGGGCCGGTTCCTCGCGCTGGAGGTGCTCGGCCCTGCCAGCACAGAGGTGGAGGCGAGGTGGCCGCTCGAACGCCTCGAGTCCGTCGGTGAGGGGAAGGGCGAGCGGGCCTCGCTCATCAGATCGCTCGCAATGAGACATGCCGCCCGGGGTGCGCCGGACAGCGCACTGCAGTTCGTCCAGTCCGCGTTCGGGCTCGAGGCCGCGTCCGAGTCGACGCTCTCGCTGTTCGTGCAGCTCTTCGAGCACAACTCCAGGCTCCTGCGCGACGTCTCCGGCGTGGATGCCGTGGCCTTCATCCTGGATGCCGTCCGGTGCGCCCGCGAGATCGGTAAGCCCGATATCGCATCCCACATGCTCGCGGAGGGCGAGATCGCCATGGACGGCTCGTCGGATCTGCTCGAGCAGGCGATGGACCTGTACCGAGAGAAGGGGTGGAGCCCGGATCTCATCGAGGTCGTCGTGAACTTCGCGTGCGACGCGAACCGCAAGGGCTGGACGAACCCGCTCTGGAGCCTGGGTGGCACCATCACGAGGACGGAGGAGGACCTGCCCCTTCGCCTCGTCATCGACATCTACGAGGTGCTCGTCAAGGCCTCGCCGAACCGCCGCGAGGCGCTGGACAAGCTGGTGAAGATGGTCGAGGCGCTCGGCCTACCCAACCTGCTGCTCGACCTGCTCGAGCGCAGCCTCGAGGTCATGACGGACGGCGAGGCCCTGGAAGGCATCTACTCGCGGCTCGCGCGCCTCTACCTCGAGCAGTTCGGAGACCTCAAGGAGGCCTCACGCCACGCTTCGCACTGCGTCGTCAAGCGGCCCGAGCATTCCGAGTCGGTGCAGCTCGTGCTCAAGGCGGCCAAGGCGGGGAAGCTGTCGCGCTCGAGCGGGTACAGGTTCGCCAAGTCGATGACCAGGCTCAGCGCCATCCCCACGCCGGAGAAGCTCGGCTGGCTCGTGAGCGCGGCACGCATCGCCGAGAAGGATCTCAAGGACCTTCCGCTCGCGCTCGACCTCCTGCAGCGCATCATGAAGGAGTACGGTCGGGACGCCCCGGGCCTCGACGTGAAGCGGGACATCGCACGCCTGGAGGGAACGATCAGCGGGTTGACGGGCGAGAGGACGGCGCTCGCCGAGGGGCTGGATCTCGACGAGCTGTCCGGTGATCTGGAGCGCGTGGTCGAGGAGGCCGAGGCGCTCAAGCGGCTGGCCCGGATCTCCCTGCAGTTCGAGGATGGACGCGCGGATGCGTGCCGGCTCCTCCAGATCCTGCTCGATGCCGACGTCCACGACTGGGATGCGATGGAGCTCGCGCTCATCAAGGTCGATGATGCGGATCTGAGGCGCGACCTGATCGGGAAGGTCGCCGCCTCGCTGAAGGTGGGGACGGAGTCCCATCCCCCCCTTCCCCTGCTCGAGGAGATGGCCGAGGCCTGGAGAGAGGTGGGCGGCGACGACGGGAGCCACGGGGCCCTGCTCGACGGCGTGCACGGGGCGATCCTCGCCGTCTCGCCCTTCCACCGGGAGTCCGTGCGTCATCTCGGGCAGCGTGCGTCCGCGGTCGGTGACGTGGACCGTATCGTCCAGTTCACCGAGCGGCGGATCGCCACGGCCAGGCCGCAGGAGCGCGGGAACCTCTACGTGGAGCTTGCATCGTACGGCGACCTGATCCGCGAGTACGAGACGAGGGCGCCGACGTTCTGGCGCATCGGGTCCAACTCCATGCCGGCGCATCCCAGCGTGCTCGCCAACGACTTCGTGGAGCTCTACGACCAGGGGCAGTGGTTGGAGTCCTGCGTGTGGCTCGAGACGAACCTGCCGTATTTCCCGAGGAGCACGAGGCCGCGGATCTACGCCATGATGCGGAGGCTCGCGGACCGCGCCCGGGACCGCGCCGGGGCCATGGATGCGGCCGTGCGCGCCCTCAGGCACACCCCGTGGGATCGGGATCTTGCTCTCGAGATCCTCGGGAGGGCGGGAGAGGAGGACTCGGCCGAGGGCCACGCCGTCGTCCTCGAGAACCTGATCCAGTGGCACTACCTTGATCCCGACATGCCCGGGAAAGTGGAACGGGCCGCCTCGGGGCTCGCCTCACGCGCCGTTGACGGCGCCGTCCTCACACGCTCGGCTCGCCGGCTGTGCTCTCTCGGGCTGCCCGGTACACCGGCGATCGTGAACCTGCTCGAGAGGATCGCAGGCCTGTGCGCCGGTCTGGGCGAGGCCGATGCCGCGGCGCTCTGCCTCGAGCGCGCGATCGTGGCCACGGACGATGCAGAGAAGCGCGTGGATCTCGTTCTCAGGATCGCCGACGTCTTCGAGTCGCTGGGCGAGGCCGGCGTGGAGAGGCTGCTCGTGGCCCTGCTGCGGGCTTCCCGCGCGGGAGCGGGCGACGACGTGGTCCTGCCCTGGGTGGAGCGCGTGCTCGACCGGGCCGGAGTCGACTGGACCAGCAGCGACGCGCTCAGGACGGTGTTCGCCGAGAGCGTCGGGCCCGACGACCTCGAGTGGATCGATGTGCTCGTTGCCATGTTCATGAAATTGGTGCTCGGCCGGGGCGAGGAAGGCAGGCGGCTGCTCGACGAGGCAGTCGAGGACGGGGGACAGACCGTCAAGATCGCTGCGGCAGCGCTCCACGGGCTCGAGGGCAGCGGGGCGGATTCGGTCGAGGCGCTGACCGCGGCGGCATCCAGTGCGGGCGATCCCGGGGAGGCCGCGAATCTGTGGGTGCAGGCCAGCAAGATGAGGGAAGAGGGGGGGCAGATGGAGGAGGCGGCCGATGCCGCCCTCGAGGCTCTCGCGCTGTGTCCGGACAGCGGCGACGTCCTCGCCCGCACCGAGTCGCTGGCTCTTGCCGTCAAGGACTCGAGGCGTCTCATGCGCATCTACGAGCTGGCCCAGTCGAGCCTGCCCGGCAAGAAGAGCGAGCAGGCCTTCCATTACAGGTTCGCCAAGAGATTCGAGGATCTGTTCGGCGACCGGCCAGGGGCGATGGACATGTATCTCATGTCCCTGTCCGTGCAGCCCAAGGCCGGGGCCGCCCTCGAAGCCGTGGAGAGGCTCTCGCACACCATGCAGAAGCATGACGGCCTCGTCCGTGCGGCGGGCATGCTGCGGATGGCGGATCGGGACCGCAAGGCCATCTCCGCGTTCATCGCACGCAACGCGGAGCTCTTCCTCGAGGAGGAAAACCTCGCGTCCGCCTATCATCTCGTTCTCGACGCCGTGACCGGTGATCCGGGACTCGACCTGTTGGCCGAGGTCAGGCTCATGGCCGACAGGAGCCAGGCGGGCAGGTCCTCGGCCAGCAAGATCGTGCACCGCTGGGTCCCGGCGCTCGAGCAGGCCATCCTGAAACGGGGAGACGACACGGATCTGCCCCGGCGCCTCGATGCCGTGGCAGAGCTCAAGCACCTGCTCGCCGAAGGGCCCGCTCGAGAGACCGCCGCACCGACCAGAAAGTCGAGGCACTCCATCCCGCCCGAGGCCGACGCCGTGTGGGATGCCCTCGGCAATGAGGGCGACGAGGGTGAATCCGAGATCACCTTCGAGCAGATGCCTCCGGAGGTCGGGCCGCAGGCGGACGAGAGCGAGGAGTTCGGGATGTCTCCTCTCGAGGAGGAGCTGGAGGACTCCAAGGTCACCCTCATGCCCAAGCCCCGCGCCAGCCAGCGCGAGACCGTGGCAGGGCCGCCACCGGACGAGCCCCGTTCCGGGGAGGCGACGCCCGCCCGGGAGCCGGATCGCCGCGTCGTGGCACCTCCGGCCGTCGAGGTCGAGCGCGCGGACACGTCGCAGCCTCCCCCCACGCGCCCCTCTCGGGAAGGGCCCCGGAGCGACGGGCCCCGGCCGCGACTCGGCAAGAGGCGGAGCGACAGGAAATTCAACATCACGGCTCCGATGCCTGTCGTTCGCATGCCGTCGAAGGAGGGAGGCCTCGCTTCTGCAAGGGAGGCGGCGCCCGAGCCCGAGAAGGCTCCGGCCCAGGAGACGACGCGACAGTGGTCCTCGCCCATCGTGGACGCCATCGGCCAGCGCGAGGAGGTGGAGCCCGAGGTGATCGTGCGTGACGCGGCCGAGTCGCGCGTCATCATGCGTGCCGGAACATCCCCTCCTTCCGGGTCCGTGCTCGAGGATCTCAGGAGCGCTCGTGCTGAAGAGGGCGACGCGGAGTTCGAGGAGGACGATTGCAGCGTCGAGGTCCTGGTCGGCACCGATGAGGACTTTCCAGTCGAGCTCACGGAGGAGGAGGCCGAGGGCGAGAGGAGCGACGAGGCACGGCCGTACGATGGCGCGGAGAGGATGTTCGAGGCAGGGGTCGGAGGTGAGGAGCCGCTTGAGCTGTTCGCCGCCGAGCCGTGGGATCTGGATCTCGCACGCCGGATCCTCGCCGATCCCGCGGGGAGCAGGACCGGCGTGGAGGCGATGCTCCGCTCGCTCCTGAGCCTGTGCGACGAGGACCCGAGAGCCTACCGTCCGAGAAGACCCGCGTTCAAGGACAGCCGCTCGACGCTTGATGCGTTCAAGCGGCTGCTCGGGGACGCTCCCCGCTACGAGCATCTGAAGATCCTGGGCCTTGTCTGGGATTCCGCCGCGCGGCTGTTCAAGGAGACCATCGGCGACTACGGCATGAGGACGGCCGACCAGATATCGCCGTTCAGCACGGGGCCCGTTGCCCCCATTCTCGAGAAGGCGATCCGCTCGCTGGGCTACGTCCGGATGGCGGTTTACTACCGGCGCGAGAAGCGCTACGAGCTACACGTGGTCCGGACCACGCCTCCCTCGGTGGCCGTGTCGCTTCCGCTCGGGAGGCTGCCCCTGAGCCTGGAGTTCTACCTGGCCCGCTGCTTCTGGGCCGTGAATCCGAGGCGGATCCTCGCCTGCTCGCTGGGCGTCCAGGACGGCCAGAGGCTGCTGCAGGCGGTCCAGGCCGCCTTCGGACCGGCCAGGGCTCCCGGGGAGAAGGTCGACGCAACGGTCTCCGCCCTCACGCAGGATCTGTGGCACCTCGTCCCCGAGAAGATCCAGGGGAAGCTGCGCTCATTGCACGAGCGCGTGGATCCCATGGACTTCGCGACGCTCCAGCGCATGTCGAAGCTCGAGTGCACCTTCGCGGGCCTGCTCTTCAGCGGGGATCTCGCGAGCGCCGTGCGGCACGGTCTTCCCGAGGACCTGCCCACATCGCACACGGGCAGCGTGGAGCCGTCGGTGCTCTCCGAGGCGATCCTGAGGGCACCTCACGTCCAGGATCTCATCTGCTTCGGGTTGAGCGCGGACGTGCTCGACTTCTTCGACAGGGTCCTCGACTAGGCGGTCTTGAGCTTCTTCACGGACTCGATGATCTCGGGCAGGACGGTGAACAGGTCCGCGACCATCCCGTAGTCGGCGACCGAGAAGATGGGGGCCTCCTCGTCCTTGTTGACGGCCACGATGACCTTGCTGGACTTCATTCCCGCGATGTGCTGGATAGCGCCCGAGAGGCCGATCGCGAAGTAGAGGTCCGGAGCCACGATCTTGCCCGTCTGGCCCACCTGCAGGTCGTTGGGCACGAAGCCCGCGTCGACCACGGCGCGCGTCGCGCCCACGGCGCCGCCGAGCAGATCCGCGAGCTCCTCGAGCATCTTGAAGTTCTCGGCGCTCTTGAGGCCCCGTCCTCCCGAGACCACGATGGAAGCCTCCGTGAGCGGAGGCCTCTCGCTCTCGAGCTTGTCGAAGCCCGTGATCTCCACGCCGCCCCGGGCATCCTCGGGATCCGCGGCATCGACGCTCTCGATCGCGGCGTCGCCGGCGCCAGAGGTCTCGGCCACTCCCCACTCGGACTGGCGGACCGTGACCACGTGCACGTCAGACTTGACGGCCATCCTGGCGAGCACGTTGCCCGCGTACATCGGCCTCACGTAGACGAGCGTGTCGCCGTCCTTCTCCACGTCGACCACGTCGCTCGCCATCCCCGCCTCGAGGATCGCCGCGGCGCGCGGCATGAGGTCCTTGCCGTAGGCGCTGGCGCAGCACACGACGCGGTCGTAGCCGCCATCGCCCACCACCTCGGCCACGAGGGGTGCGTAGGCCTCTGCCGTGTAGGTCTCGAGATCATCGCCCTGGGCGGTGAGGATCTTCTCCGCCCCGCAGCCCTTGATCGAGCCGGCCTCGTCTGCCGCTCCACTGCCGGGCAGCAGCACGTCGAACGCTGCACCGTCGATCTCCTTGAGCTTGAGCGCGAATGTAACGGCTGACAGGGTCGGGTTGCGGACGGCACCCTCGAACATCTCTCCAATAACCAGTGTCTTGCTCATGATCGTCTCCTCCCTAGAGTACCCGTGCTTCGTTCTTGAGCTTGTCCATCAGCTCCTCGACCGTCTCCACCTTGATCCCCGCCTGCCTCTCTGCCGGCGGCGTGAAGCCGAGGTACTCGACGCGGGTCTCCGTGTCCACGCCCAGGTCGGTCATGGACTTCTCGTCCAGGGGCTTCTTCTTGGCCTTGTTGATCATGGGCAGGGGCGTGTAGCGCACGTTCTCCGAGGGGTACTCGTGGTCGTCGGGCGTCACGCCGTTCTGCACGGCGTGAGCGCCGATGATGCGTAGGTCGACTGTGATCACGGCCGGGAGCTTGACCTTCGATCGGCTGATCCCGCCGTCCACCTCGCGCGTGAGCTCGATCCAGTCCGCGTCCGGTCCGGTCTTCATGGTGGCCACGAACGCGGCCTGAGGCAGCCCGAGCATGTGGGCCAGGATCTGGCCGGTCTGGTTGGACTCGCCGTCCACCTCCTGCTTTCCGAGGAGCACGAGGTCGGGCTTCTCCTCCTCGTACACCTTGGCGATGGTCCGCGCCACGACCCAGCTGTCGAGCTCCTCGTCCTTGCTCTCGACCTGGATCGCGCGCTCGGCACCCATGGCCAGGCAGCGGCGGAGCTGGATGGTCGTCTCCTTCGGGCCGACCGTCATGACGACCACCTCGCCCAGCCGCTCCTTCTTCGGAGCGTTCTCGGTCAGGCGGATGGCGGTCTCCACGGCGTAGATGTCGAACGGGTTCACGTCCCAGCTCAGCCCCTCGGTGCTCACACCCTTGCCATCGGGCGTGATCTTGACCTTGTTGGCGTTGTCCGGATCCGAAACCCGCTTGATGGGGACCAGGATCTTCATGGCGGCTTTCCTCCCTGCGGTTAGATGGACGGGTCGACGTCCTGAATCAAGTGCCGGTCGTCTCGGGGGCCCTCAGTCCCTCGATGAAGATGTGTGAGACCTGCTGGCCCGCGCGCGCCAGCCGGTCCGCGTCGCGCGTGCCCAGGACCCAGGTGAGCGAGAGGCCGTCCAGCGCTCCGAACAGGGAGCAGGCTGCGACGCGCGGCGAGACGTCCTGTCGGAAGTCGCCGCTCTGCTGGCCCTCCTGGATCACGGCCGCGATGATGTCCAGATAGCGGTTGAAGCCCGGTGCGGCGTACTGCTTGAGGAAGCGGTTCGACTGCCTCAGGTTGATCGTGATCACCTCCGCGAGATCCTTGTGTCCCCTCAGCAGGCCGAGCTGGATGGACACGATGCGCTTGACCTTCTCGGACGGCGAGTCGAGCGCGGCGAGCTGACGCTCCATCTCGTCGTTGAGCTTGCCGATCCGGTCGTTGAAGAGCGAGATGAGGATGTCGTCCTTGTTCTTGAAGTAGAGGTAGATCGTTCCGTCCGCCACGCCCGCCGTGCGGGCGATCTCGCTGACCCTGGTGTTGTAGAAGCCCTTGCGGGCGAACACCTTGATGGCGGACTGGAGGATCCGCTCGCGTTTCTCGGCGCCCTTGTTCCTCTCCTGGACCATGTGGCTCCCTGCGCTGTAAATGAACACCGATTCAGTCGGCGATTTCCCTCTGTAGCAGGGAAGGGTGGGGGCGTCAAGGATGGAGCGGGTGCGCTAGATGATGTCGCAGCCGTACGTGTACGTGTAGAGGACGTGCACGCCCGACGAGGAGGAGAACTCGTTCCACCCGAAGACGTAGTAGCGCATCGCGGGAGTCTCGATCCACGTGATCGTCGGGTTCTGCGTCTGCGTCGAGTCCAGGTTGAGGATGTGCGGCCCGTCCGTGATCGCGCCGTCCGCATCGAGCTCGAAGAACCAGACGCGCACGCGCCCGGCCGTGATGTCCGAGTGGACCCACAACACGCCGTACCGCTCGCCGGTCCACACCACGTTCATCATGCCCCTCTGCTCGTTCGTCACGGTGCCCACGGCGGGCGAGAGGGAGTCCTCGAGCGTCATGTCGGTGGTCGACGCGCCGCCGGCCTCGACGAAGGACAGGTTCAGGTGGGACGCGCCGGTCCCCGCGGACTCCTCCCACAGGAGCGCGTAGCGGCTCCCGTTCCACTCGATGACGGGCCGGCCCACCACGGTGTTGTCCGACTCCACCGTCCATGACTGGTTCGAGCCCGGGACCGGGGCGCCGGCCGCGTCGAGCTCCACGAACTCCGTCCGGTCCGCGCCCGCTCCCGCGTGCACGAAGTAGGCGAACCCGTAGCCCGTGCCGTTGAAGGCCAGCGCGGGCTCGTCCAGGTTCTCGCTCGAGTCGCCCGCCGCCGTGCCCGAGCCCGTCACCGTTCCCGCCGCGTCGACGATGCCGAAGTTGATGTAGGAGTTCGAGTCCGTGCTGTTGCCCTGCCTCCATGCGGCGAGGAAGGAGGTTCCCGCCGATGCCGCGGCCGGGTCGGAGGAGTACGGCCCCGTGCCCGTGAACCCGGTGGGCGTGCCGGCCGTGGGAGGCGCGCCCAGGATCATGTACAGCATCTGGTTGGAGGCGATGCCGTGCACGTCGGGGAACACCGTGGCCATGGCGACTGAAGGATCGGAAGTGGGGTCGCCCAGCGGGACCGTGGGATGGAGGGCATCGAGGGTGACGCTCCCGAGCGGGTGGTACCAGGAACCTCCCGGCAGCGCGTTGTGCGGGTTGACGGTCACGTACGTCAGCTTCGGCGTGTCCGTTGCCGAGGGCGAGCTCCAGATCCGGCCCATGATCCACACCTGGTCGTTGCTCAGGGTGAGGAGCACCGGGAAGTCCGGATCGCCCACGTCACCCGTGCTCACGCTCAGGCCGCCGAAGATGGTCCTCCTCTGCTCGGCGAACGCCGGCGTGCAGGGTCCGGTCCCGTCCGGCTCCACGTCGCCCGCATCGCCGTCCGGCCCCTCGACGGGCACGTCCAGGCCGTCCGGAGGATCCCCGTCCCAGGCCACGTCCACCGTCCCGTCCGTTGCTCGCTCCACGCAGCGGCCGTCAATGCAGATCTGTGGCAGCGGGCACTCGGTGTCCATCTTGCACTTCGTCTCGCCGCAGCCCGCGGCTGCCAGCGCCAGAACCCAGGCGCACCCCCAAGCCATCGTCTTCATGAGGATAGAGTGTATTCGATGTTGCGAGTCGAGTCGATACGAATAGTGTGATGCGCAGGGTGTATACTTCATTGACAACCCGCCACGGGGTTGGCAGTCTCATCGGCAGATGGGCGAGACCCTTCTAAATGGCCGTTATCTCGTCGAGAAGCGCGTCGGGCAGGGGGCGCAGGGGGTTTCGTTTCTCGCGCGGGACACCGCGCGCCACGACACCCGCGTCGTCATCAAGGTTTACTACAGGGCCCGCGTCTCCGACAGGGCCGCCTGGGAGTTCGGCCAGCTCTCTCGACTCAAGCACGAGGGCATCGTCCGCGTGCACGAGCTGTCCGTGCTCACGGAGGCGGAAGGGGGCCGGCTCGAGGGCCTCGAGGCCGGACAGAGCTTCGTGGTCCAGGAGTGGATCGACGGCATCGCTTCCACGCGCTTCGTCGACAGCGGGGACGGACTGCAGATCGAGAGGCTCGGCCGGCTGCTCCTGAGCGTGTCCGAGAGCCTGGCCTACCTGCACGAGAGGAGGCTCCTGCACCGCGACATCAAGCCCAGCCACATCCTCGTGCGCGGCAGCGGCGGCTGGCCGGACACCTGTCTCATCGACTTCGGGCTCAGCCTTCCCGTCGGCGATCGCAAGGCAGGGCTCACGGGCACGCCCGGCTACATCGCTCCCGAGTGCCTCACCGGAATGTACACACCGGCCACGGATCTGTACTCGCTGGGCGCGGCCGCTTACAAGCTCGCGACGGGTTCGCCTCCCGTGCGCTTCCGCGGCGGCGCCACGCCGCGCCAGGTCGTCGAGTCGATTCTTGGCGTCAGGGTCGTGCCCTGCGGCGAGAGGAGCCCGGACCTGCCGCCCTGGCTCGCGGAGGCCGTGGACAGGCTCATGGCCCCGGATCCCGCCGACCGCTTCCCTTCCGCGCGGGCGCTCGGCGATCACCTGCGCCGCCACGTGCGCGGCGCCCGGCGCGTCAGGAGCACGTCGACGCGCTCGCCGCACGTGGCCATGCCTCCGCTGCGCGGCAGGCGGTCCCTCGTCAATGGACTCGTGGAAGCGGGGATGCGCCGGCTCGTGGCCGGGCGGCGGGGATCCGAGGCCGTCGTGCTGCTGGAGGGTCCCCGCGGCATCGGAAAGAGCGCCGTCATCTCCGAGTTCAAGAGGAGGCTCCTGCTCAGGCACGCGGCCGAGGGACGTGACTTCCCCAGGTTTCTCGAGGGAGGCGTGCGGGATCTTGCGACCTTTGCCTCGGCGCAGGTCGATGACGTGGACCCCGCCCTGTCCTCCTGGCTCGTCGGCGACGCGCCGCCTCCCGTGGACGCCATCGTCCGGCTCATCGCCGATCCCGGGCTGGTCTCCACGGGGCTCGTCGTGGTCCTGCGCACGCTCGACGCCCTCAGCGTGAAGGTGGTTGCGGGGCTCGCGGGCCGGCTCCTGAGGGACGACCCCGCGGTGCCGCTGCTCGTCGTGGGCGAGCGCGATACGGACGTGGAGGGCGGAGCGGCCGCGGTGCTCGGAGGCCTGGAGGGCGTCAGGGTGGAGCGGCTCGAGCCGCTCGGCGACCATCACGTCGCCTCGGTCGCGCGCTTCGTCCTCGGCGAGAGCGCAGGAGACGAGCAGGTCGATCTCGTGGTGAGCCGCAGCGGGGGAAATCCACTGTACGCGCTCGAGCTCGCCGCGCATCTGGCGGTCGCAGGCCCCGCCGACGCCGGCCTGCCCGCCAGCCTCGAGGACCTGGTCAGGCAGTCCGTCGGCGGCGTCTCCGCGGACCAGCGGTCCGTGCTCGTGGCCCTGGGTCTCAGGCCGGGGGGCATGGCCCTGGCCCTGCTCTCGGCCGTGCTCGACAGACCGAAGCGCGAGGTGTTCGGCGACGTGCAGGCGCTTCGCGAGAGAGGGTGGGTCGAGGCGGCGGGCGAGATCCTGAGACCCGGCTCAATGGCCGCCGAGGTGGCGGCGCGCGCCGTGCCCGCGCGGGATCTCGGAAGGCTCCACGGGCGTCTGGGTGACGCGCTCGCCAGCCTGGACGACGTGCCCGCGTGGGAGGCCGCGTTCGAGAGGCTGCTCGCCGGTCGGGTCTCGGAGTCCCTGGACGAGGTGCTCGACGGCTCGCGCCGGCTCGCGGCCGGCGGTGAGCCGGCGCGAGCCGTGCCGCTGCTCGAGGAGGCGATCGGCCGTCTGCGCGGCCGCCGCCGCACCCTGGCGGGGCTCGATCTGGCGCGCCTGTACCGCGAGACCGGGCGATACGAGGAGGCCCTGGCCTTGCTCGACGACCTGCCCCGCTCGGCGGGATCGCAGCGACAGCTCGAGAGGGCACGCACGCTCAGGCTCTGCGGCCGGCCCGCGGCCGCCGAGCCGCTGCTCGAGGAGCTTGCTTCCGGGGACGCCGCGAGCTCGCTCGAGGGCGTGGAGGCCCTGGCGCTCCTGGCCCGGATGCTCGTGGATCGAGGGGATCCGGACCGCGCCATCGAGCTCCTGTCCCTGCGCGACATCGAGGCGCTCGACGAGGAGCTGCGCTTCAAGCTGCTCGAGCCGCTCGGCATGGCTCTCGCGGGCGTGGGTCGCGGCGCAGAGGCCCTCGAGACGTTCCGCTCCGCCGCGGAGCTTGCCGGCAAGGCGGGAGGTCCGCTCGTGGCCGCGCGGTTCCACATCCAGAGCGGCAAGATCCTGCAGGAGCAGGGCGTGTTCGGCCAGGCCCTCGAGGACTACGAGAAGGCCCTGGAGCTCGCACGCCGCGGCGGCGACGCTCACGCGCAGGCCGGCTGCGCGCTGAACGTGGGCGCCATCCTCCTCGAGCGGGGGCGTTGCTCAGAGGCCATGGGCAAGCTGACGGGCGCGCTGCGCAAGCTCCAGGAGCTTGGCGAGGTGCGCGAGCTGCCGGTGGTGCTGTTCAACCTCGCCAATCTCAGGGCACGGATCGGCGATCCCGACGGCGCCCTCGAGCACGCAGAGCGCGGCCGGGCGCTCGCCCGCCGACAGGGGCAGGACGTGCTGCTTCCCTACTTCTGGATGATCGAGGGAAACGTGGCCCGTCAGCGTGGAGATCTCGCGGCGGCCCTCGCGCTCCTCGACGATGCGTTCGCAGAGTGCGAGCGCGGAGGCGATCAGGCCGGCCGGTTGACCGCGCGACGTCTTGGTGCCGAGGCCTGCTCGATGCTCGGCAGCGACCAGGAGGCACGCTCGAGGATCGACGCGACACGTACCGAGCCGGCCTTCGAGAAGGACTCGCCGGCTGCGGACTGGCTTGCGCTCGCCTCGGCCCGGGTCGCGTCCCCGCGCGGTGGCGATCGCGACGAGGCCCTCGGTGAGCTGCGCCGGGCGAGGCGCGCGTTCGCGGCCAGGGGGGAGCTGGAGGGCGAGCTCAGGGCCTCGATCCTCCTTCTCAAGCTCGCCGGCGCACGCGCCGATCGATCGGGCGGCGCGAGGCTGCGCGAGACCATCAGGAAGCTTGCAGGCGTCCTGCGCCGCAATGCCTCGGCGCTCGGATACGATCCCCTGCGGGTGGATGCCGAGCTCAGGGCCATCGAGAGGATGCAGTACATGAGAATTCCAGACGGCGACTCGTCCACCGGCTCGATGCCTTCCCAGCCTTCCTCGACGGGGGCGGACAACAAGTGGAAGAGGCTGGCCAGGATCAACAAGCGGCTGAACTCCGAGATCCGGCTCAAGCCCCTGCTCGAGACCATCCTCGACACGCTGCTCGATCTCACGGGAGCCACGCGCGGGTTCATCCTGATTCGCGGGGCCGAGGATGCGTTCAAGGTCAAGGCGGCGCGCAACATCGACGAGGCCGGGCTGCCCGGTGGCAAGAGGGACTTCTCCTCCTCGATCGTGCAGGAGGTCGTGGAGTCGGGACGGCCGCTCATCACCATCGACGCGGCCTCCGACGAGCGCTTCGACGCCCTGAGATCCGTCCACGACCTGGATCTCAAGAGCGTGCTGTGCGTGCCCCTGCTCGAGCGGGGCAAGGTCACGGGCGCGGTGTACGTCGACAACCCGTACAGCTCGGCGATCTTCGGCGGAGAGGACGTGGAGCTCGTCATGGACTTCGCGGACCAGGCGGCGATCGCGCTCGAGAACGCCAGGCTCATGGCCGAGAACCGGCGCAGGGAGCTGCGGATCGATCGTCTCAACCGCAAGCTCGAGCGGGCCCTGAAGAGGCAGCAGATAGAGCTGCGCGGGCTTCGCGAGACCATCGACCGGTCCCTGCCGCCGGACGGTGGGACGGAGCGGAGGTACGTCGAGATCGTGGGAGACTCGGAGCCCATGAAGAAGCTCTTCCACCTGCTCGACAGGATCATCGACTCCGACCTGCCCGCCGTCGTGGTGGGCGAGTCCGGCACGGGAAAGGAGCTGGTCGCCAGGGCCATCCACTTCTGCGGTCCGCGCAAGCGCGGACCCTTCGTCACCGAGAACTGCGGGGCGATCCCCGACACCCTGCTCGAGTCGGTGCTCTTCGGCCACCGCAAGGGCGCGTTCACCGGGGCCGACCGCGACCGTCCGGGCCTCTTCGAGGTGGCGAGCGGTGGGACCCTGTTCCTCGACGAGATCGCCTCGATGACGCAGACCATGCAGACCAAGCTCCTGCGCACACTCCAGGAGGGCGTGATCCGGCCGCTGGGAGGCAGCGCCGAGAGGAAGGTCGACGTGCGCATCATCGCGGCGTTGAACAGGAACCTCGCCTCGCTCGTGCGGGAGGGGAGCTTCCGCGAGGACCTTTACTACAGGATGAACGTCGTGAGCGTCGAGGTGCCGCCGCTGCGCGACCGGCGGGAGGACATTCCCTCGCTCGTCGCCCACTTCATCGAGAAGCATGCCGCGGGGAGGAAGGTCGAGCTGGAACCCGAGGTCCTGGCCAGGCTCATGGCCTACGACTGGCCGGGAAACGTCAGGGAGCTCGAGAACGAGATCATGCGCGCGCTCGTGCTGGGCGGCGACGTGATCGAGGCAGACCTCGTGCTGCCCGACCGCGACCTCGATGCGATCCGGCCTGCCGACTCCGCTCGGGCGGACCTCGACCTCAAGGGACAGATGGAGCGGCTCGAGAGGAGCCTGATCGGCAAGGCCCTGCGCCGCTCCGGCGGCAACCAGAGCGCCTCGGCGCGGCTGCTCGGCATCTCTCGCTACGGGCTCATCAAGAAGATGCGGCGCCTCGGCATCGGCTGAGCGGCGCTACGCGGACGCGGGCTTGGGGACGTACTTCTTGGCCTCGGGCTTGGCCAGGAACTTGCGGAACTTCTTCGGGAGCCTGAGCAGGCCGGCGGCGATCTTCTCGCCGAAGAGCTTCTCGATGATCTCGTTGCCCAGGTCCAGGACCGTGGACATCTTCATCAGCGTGCGACCGTCCTTGTACGTGCTGAACTGGAAGTAGCCGCGGCTGTCGGCGATATCGTGGGGCATCGTCTTGTTGAGCTTCCACGACAGCTTGTAATTCTCGTGATCCGACAAGTAGTTCAGGTAGTAGGTGGCCTTGACCATCTTGTTGCCCTGGACCATCTTGACGATCTGCTTGTTCCCCTTCTTCTTGACCGTCTTGGACTCGATGGTCGTGGGGTAGATCTTCGCGTAGATCCTGGCGTCCTGGATTGCGTTCCAGGCCTTCTCGATGTCCTCGTCCATGAGGCCGTAGGAGTTGCCTCCGATGTAGCCCTTCCACGCCTTCTCCTTCATGTGGATCATGATGACCTTGCCGTCCTCGACTTTCTTCACCTGATCCTTGGACATGCTCTTGGCCGTGGCGGCGGCCGGGGCGGCGATGAGGGCGATGAGCAGCACGGCCATCGTCCTGACTGCGGTTTCGCGAATCGTGCACCTCCTGCGGCGGAAAAGACTATCTGTTCTCGATGTGGTCTGCAAGATTCGGTCGTCCTTCCCAGGTTCTGCTCTTTCCCGCTCTCTACAAGATCGACACTCGAGACCGGCAAAGTATTCATGGTTCTCCTCGGTTCACAGCTTCCTTGTGAGCATCTTCTTGAGCTTTCCGAGGGCCCCTTGGGGCTTCTTCTCGTCCCTGCCGCCCTTCTCCTTCCCCCGCTCGCCGCCGAGGTTCTGCAGCAGGGAGGACGATCTCGCGGGCTGCTCCTGTCGCATGGACAGGATCCTGAGCTCCCGCTTGGCGTCGATGTTGTACGGGTTCAGCCTGACCACGGACTCGAGGTAGGTTCTCGCCTCCCTGTCCTTGCCCGAGCGCTTGAGGACATTCGCGAGGTAGTAGTTCGCCTTCTCGCTCTTCGGAGCCATGGACACGGCCTTGCGCAGGTTCGCCTCCTGCTCCGTGAGATCCTCCCCCGATTTCTTGAGGTTCACCTCGGCCCATGCCAGCAGCGCGAGGTAGTCGCCGTTGTCCGGCGCCGCCTGCAGCACCGCGATCATGAGCGAGGCCGTCTCGCTCCACTTGCGCTTGCGCGCGAGGATGCCCGCCTTCTGGAACGACATCTCGGCGCTGAGCGCCTTCTGGACGATGGCTTGCTCCTGCTCCTGCGTGGGCCCGCCCCTGAGCTTGACGAGGTGGGCCTGCTTCCTCTCGGGGTCCGTGAGCGCGTCGAAGGCTTCCCTGAGCTTGGTGGAGATGAACAGGTGGCTCTGATGCAGCTTCTCGTCATTGACCGACGAGGCGCTGTCCGGATGGAACTTCTTGATGAGCCTGAGGTAGGCGGATCGGATCGTCTCCACGTCCGATTCCTCGCTGGCCTCGAGCATGGCGAAGAAGTTGCCTTCCTTTATCTGGGCCACTTTCTCCCGTGCGGTCTGACGCATCTCCCTCTGGCGCGGGTCCGCAGCGGCGGCTGGAGCCTTGCCGGATGCCTGCGCCGGTGGCCCGGACCGGACGGGAGGCGAGGCGGCCGCGGCCGCCGGGGCGTCGACCAGATCGATACCTCCGTTCAGCATCAGCACGTACAGGACGACCTGCATGGCAGGCTCCTGTCCGGATCCCTCGTCGAGCGCCTGATCCAGGGCCAGCGTGCGCCCCTCGAGCGTCCGGAGCAGGGCCTGCTCCGGGTCGCTCCATTCGGGTCCGCCGTCGATCGTGGTCTTGAAGCTCAGGCCGCGGCCCTCCAGCACCGAGAGCTGGGTCTCGAGCCTGGACAGCTCCCACGTGTCGCTCAGGTGCCGGGGCATCGAGGGCACGGGATCGATCGCGTGCATGTCCTGCGCGGGGAAGTTCACCAGGTTCTGCCCCTCGTGGAACGTGAACCGCTCGCTCGCGAGCGGATAGAGGATCTTGAGTCGGCGCGCCAGCTGGAACGCCATCACATCGCCAAGGTCCTCCTCCTCCAGGAGCCCCTCGTCCAGCAGGTAGCGGCCCAGCCTCACGCCGCGCTCCTTCATTCCCCTGAGCGCGCCTGCAAGGGCCTTGGCGTTGATCGTGCCGCGGATGACGAGCAGTTCGCCGAGCCTGTCGGAAGCCGCCTGCACGGCGATGAACGCCGGCCTGCCCTCGATGAAGAACACCTTCCCCGCATCCGTGCCATCCTCGCCCTCGATGCTCAGCGTGCCGGTCATGGCGCGGCGGCGCAGGAACACGAGCACCTGGGGAAAGGGCGTGGCCTGGAAGTTGCCTGTGGCCTGCTGCCCCACTACCCGCGCACCGTCCAGCGGGTGGTGTCTCCCGCGTCCCTGAGCTCGATGCCGAGCGCGGCGAGCTCGTCACGGATCGCGTCCGCCGAGGCCCAGTCCTTGCGTTCCCTGGCCTCGCGCCGCGCCGCGATCCTGGCCTCGATCTGCTCGGCGGTGATGCGGAGCGCGGCGAGCTTGCGGTCCCGCACGCTCCTGGTGAAGGCCTCCGGCGTGGACTGCATGATGCCGAACAGGTCGCCGCACCGTGCCAGCACCTCGAGCGCCCGCGCTGCCGCCGCGCCTCCCCCCCCGCCGTCGACGAGCTCGTTCGCGGCTTTCATGAAGTCGTTGAGATGGCCCACGGCGCGCGCCGTGTTGAAGTCGTCACACAGCGAGGCGTCCACCCGGTCGCTGAATGACTCGGCGGCCTTGGTGATGAGGGAAGCGTCCGCAGACCCGTCGGCAGCAGCCTTCTCGAGCCTGCCGATCGTCTCGTAGTAGTATTCGATCCTTTTCTGCGCTTCCGAAACCTGCGGGAACTCCCTGATCGTGCCGTCCGGGTCCATCGTCACGAGCAGGTCGATGGGGCCCCGGTAGTGGGTGCCGAGCAGGAACAGCCGGATCGCCTCGGGGTGCGCGTGCTCCAGGATCTGACTGATGAGGAAGAAGTTGGCCTTGCTCTTGGCCATCTTCTCCCGGTTCACGTTGATGAAGCCGTTGTGCATGAACAGGCGGCAGAAGGGCTCTCCCAGCGCTCCCTCCGACTGGGCGATCTCGTTCTCGTGGTGAGGGAAGATGAGGTCCAGTCCCCCGCCGTGGATGTCGAAGCCGGCGCCGAGGTACTTGAGGCTCATGGCGGAGCACTCGATGTGCCAGCCCGGGCGGCCCGGCCCCCAGGGGCTGTCCCACGAGGGCTCGCCCGGCCGGGAGGCCTTCCAGAGCGCGAAATCGTGCGGGCTGCGCAGCCGCGTGTCCACCTCCACGCGTGCGCCCGCCATGAGCTGATCCAGGTTCCGGCCCGAGAGCTTGCCGTAGCCCTCGAATCCCTCCACGCTGAAGTACACGTCGCCCTCGAGCGGGTAGGCCGTCCCCGCGTCGACGAGCTTCGAGATGATCTCGATCATCTCCTGCACGTGCTCCGTCGCCCTCGGCTCGATCGTCGGCCGGCGCACATTGAGAGCCTCCATGTCGGCGTTGAAGCTCTCGATGAACGTCCCGGCCACGCGCTCGCAGGTCTCGCCGGTCTCCTGGGCCCGCTTGATGATCTTGTTGTCGATGTCCGTGATGTTCCTGACGTAGGTGACCTCGTAGCCCCGGCTCTCGAGGAAGCGCACGAGCGAGTCGAACAGCACGTAGACGCGTGCGTGGCCGAGGTGCGCGTGGTCGTAGACCGTGGGGCCGCACACGTACAGTCCCAGCTTTCCTGCCGTGCGGGTCTCCAGTACGTCCCGCTTGCGGGTGAGGGTGTTGTATATCCGGATCTCGGTCATGGCGGCCCGAACCAACCGTATTCATAGTCCAGTATCTCCGTGATTTCAACAGGATGGGTGCACACGTCCGCTCCCGTGTCCCGGGTCCGTGCTACGAGAATCCTGTAAGGATTTGATATTCATGCAGGATCCGGGGGCCGCCGGCCGGCCGGGATGAGGAAAGAGTTGACAGGATAGCGATTTTCTGTATAATTTAGCGGTTTTTCGCGAGACGGGGTGCTCTCCATGGCAGGTTCCACCGAAATTCTCAGCAGGACTCTCGGAGAGCGTGTGGTGTTCGGTGAGATCGACGATCTCAAGGATCGCCATTCAGTGGCGCTCGGGCGGCTCGATCAGAACGACCTGCGTGAATACCAGGACAAGTTCGACATGTCATGGATCTACCACGACTATGCGCTGGAGGGGCAGGTTCTCACGCCCCAGGAGATCTGGACG
>JAFDER010000576.1 GCA_019310245.1 Deltaproteobacteria bacterium | reverse complement strand
GAGGCCTTCGCATAGACCTTCACTGCCTTTGCTGCGGGCTTGTCCTCGGAGGCCTTCGCCTCGACCTTCACTGCCTTTGCTGCGGGCTTGTCCTCGGAGGCCTTCGCCTCGACCTTCACTGCCTCGGTTGCGGGCTTGTCCTTGGAGGCCTTCGCCTCGACCTTCACTGCCTCGGTTGCGGGCTTGTCCTTGGCAGGGGCCTGTGCCTCCTTGACGGAATCCTCGGCCGGCGGCTTCTCCCTGTCCCCGGCTGGCGCGGCCTCCAGTTCGGGGGCGTTCCGCTCCTGGAGGCTTGCGTGCAGGTCATCGATCCCCTTGAACGCCGCCTCGTCCTCCACGACTGTGTAGTCGGTCGGGTCGACCTCGTGCTTGCTCAACCTGACCGTCAGGTACCGGAGCACGGCCTCGGACAGCTTGAGCCGGCGCTCCATCTCGTCGACGGCCCCCTGCGTCGCGATGAAGCGCATGTAATAATATATACCCTGCTTTTTTCCCTTGATCTTGTAGGCCATGGAGCGGATGCCCCAGAGGGTCACCTTCAGGAGCTTGCCCTTCATCTCCTCCAGGACCTCTCGGATCGACTCGCCGACTTTCTCTGCGCCGCCGGGCGTGGTGCTCGGTGCCAGGATATAGACGATCTCGTATTCTCTGTGTCGCTTGAGTGCGCGTGTGTGCATGTGGCCTCCTCGTGGCTGTTAAGCCCCCGGCTGCACGGGTCGAGAGCAAGGAGAAGAGAGGATTCATATCTCAATACGTGGTAGATAGCAAGTGGCGCGAGGATGGACGTGGATCTTGCCGGCAGAATAGGTGGTCTGGGGCTCGAGGGATCGTTCGAAGAGCGTGTGCCCCTGGCCGGCCTGACGAGCTACCAGATCGGCGGCCCTGCCGAGCTTCTCGTCGAGCCGGCATCCATCGCCGACGCAGAGAAGGTGGTGGGCGAGGTACACAGGGCAGGGGTGCCGCTCACCGTCATCGGTGCAGGGTCGAACGTGCTGGTGAGCGACGAGGGCCTCGAAGGGGTCGTCATGCGGGTGGGGGCGAGGATGGGCGGCATCGCCATCGACGCGGGCGTGATCACAGCCGGTGCGGGGGTGTCGGACAGGGATCTCGCCCACGCGGCTGCCAGGGCCGGGATCACGTGCTTCGAGTTCCTCGAGGACATCCCGGGATCCCTGGGTGGAGGCCTCGTCCAGAACGCCGAGGCCTGGGGCGATGCGATCTCGGACCACCTCGTCGACGTCACCGTGGTCGACGCGACCGGGAGGGTCGTGACGTACCCGGCGCGCGAGCTGGAGTTCGGCTACAGGGATTCCACGTTCAAGAGGGCGGGTGACCTCGTCATCGTCGAGGCGCGTTTCGCGCCAGGGGGCCGCGCCGAGCCGTCCGACATCATGAGCCGCATGGACGAGCTGCGGGCGAGGCGGCACGCGCGATACCCGCTCGATCATCCCAGCTGCGGGTCGGTGTTCAAGCGGCCAGAGGGCGACTACGCGGGCAGGCTCATCGAGGTGGCCGGGCTCGGGGGCACGCGGGTCGGTGATGCGTGCGTGAGTCGCCTGCATCACAACTTCATCGTGAACCTGGGCGGCGCCACGGCTCGGGACGTCAGGACGCTCGTCGAGCAGGTGCAGCAGGTGGTCCATGACCGCTTCGGCGTGCATCTCGAGAGGGAGCTCGTGTACCTGGGCCCCGCCTGATCCGACCTGTTTCCTGGACATTCCTGACGGGCGCTTTTCTATGCATTTTTTGCGAGGTCCCGTATTTTTTGCTTATATACGATAGGAATGGAATCTCCCTAAACGCGCGAATAGCTTGAACTTGATAGCAGGATGGCAAGGCAGGTCACCCGCATCGAAGTCCCTGATCGGCGGCACCCTGCTTGCATACTTTCAGCGCGACGGGATCTTTTCATGAAGGCGATGATTCATAAGAGGACGACGATGGCAATGAAAAAGTCTGCACTTGCATTGACGTGTGGCGCCACGGTCCTTGTGCTCGCTCTGGCGCCGGCTCCGGCCCTGGCCCAGGATTGCTGCACGGACCACATCGGCTGCCAGGACGGCATCTGGTGCACGGGAATCGAGTATTGCTCCTGCTGGGGAGCGTGCGTGTGGGGCACGGCGCCGAGATGCGACGACGGCGATCCCTGCACCATGGACGCCTGCATCGACGAGATCATCGATCCCCCCGGGCTGGGATACGGGACGGGCTACTGCCAGCACACGAATGTCTGCCACGGCTGCATCGACGACGGGGACTGCGCCGACGGCGACACGTGCACCGTGGACACGTGTTCGAGCGGAGCCTGCATCAACGCCTGGCTGCCGGGCTGCTGCCACACGGTCGCGGACTGCGACGACGGCGAGCTGTGCACCACGGACGCGTGCACGGCCGGCACCTGCTCCAACACGCCCGTGACCAACTGCTGCCACGTGGACGTGGACTG
>JAFDER010000575.1 GCA_019310245.1 Deltaproteobacteria bacterium | reverse complement strand
GTCATTTCCCAAGCCCGAGGGCGGGAAGGTGGAGGTGGTCGTTCCGTACAGGTTCGAGCCAAAGACGGGATAGCCGGCTCTTTCGCGGATCCATGGGAACCAAGTTCGACGCGGCCCTCACGGGCTTCAACAACAACTTCAAGCACAAGGGCAAGGTGTACCATCTCCAGACCGAGGACTCGGGCGAGGGCCACCCGCACATCATCACCCACGTCTTCGTCGATGGGGGCCACATCATCGCCACGCGAAAGGCATCCTACGAGGAGTACCTGGGCAGGCAGGATCTCAAGGAACACGTCAAGAGCCTGATGCGGGAGCAGCACAAGGCCATGGCGCTCGCGATCCGCGACGGCGTGTTCGACGACGATCAGCCCTACCCGCGCGAGGTCAAGGAGTCGAAGCAGGGATCCCACGCCGACGAGAAGAAGAAGAGCCGGCTGAGGGGAATCTCGGGAGTCTACAGGAGCGTGCGCCGTCGAGGCAGCAAGCCTCCACCGCCGCCCAGCAGCGGCTCGGGCACGCAGCCCGTCGGGCGCCCGTCCGGGATCGGCCGCACGCCGGGCTCCATTCCTGCCGCACGCGTGCGCCCGCCGCGCGAGGTCGTCGAGCGCTCGGACCGCGTCTTCGGCGAGGATCTGCTGACCGACAAGACCCTCGAGGAGGTCATCGCCTCCTACCTGACCGAGGATGTGGGCAAGGGCTGAGCATGGCGCCTGACGACACAACGGGCCTGATCTCGCTCGACAAGGCCCGCATCCTCGTCGTGGACGACGAGGCGGTCATCACGGAGATCCTCTCCGACTTCCTCGGCATGGAAGGGTGGGAGCTCGAGAGCGCCACGTCCGGGCCGGCGGCCCTGGAGAAGCTCGAGAGCACCAGCTTCGACCTGATGATCTCGGACCTCAAGATGCCCCTGATGAGCGGCCTCGAGCTCATGGAGAAGGTCCTGAGCAAGGACGAGGGCGTGATCGTCATCATCATGACGGCGTTCGGGACCGTCGAGACAGCCATCGAGGCGATGAAGAAGGGAGCGTTCGACTACATCCTCAAGCCGTTCAAGATGGAGGAGGTCGTGCAGATCGTCCGCCGGGCCATCGACATGAAGAGGCTCGCGGACGAGAACATCCGCCTCAAGTCAACGCTGAGCCTCTACCGGCTGTTCGAGGATCTGGACGTGACGATCTCGCTCAACGAGGTGCTCGACAGGGTCCTCGACTTCGCGATGAGGCAGGTGGATGCCGACGAGCTGTCCATCTACCTGCAGAGCCCGGAAAGCGGCGAGCTCGAGCTCAAGCGCCAGCTCAGGGCCGAGGGCTTCTCCGCCGACGCGTCCATCGACCTGGAGAGGGTCAGCTCGGAGACCGAGTCGGGAAGCTTCCTCATCTCCCACGGTGCGGAGATCCAGGAGTTCATCAAGAGCAACGACAATCTGCCCGACGCGCTCCTCTCCCTGCCGCTGATCTACCAGTCGAAGCGCGTCGGCGTCCTCAACGTCCTGGGCTACGAGGGCAAGCGCTTCACCGAGGGACAGCGCAAGCTCCTGTCCATCCTCTCGGGGCGCACGGCCATGTCGATCATCAACTCGCAGCTCGTGGAGGAGCTGCGCGACACAGTGCGAAAGATCATCCTGAGCCTCGCCAGCGCGCTCGAGGCCATGGACCGGTACACGGCGGGGCACTCGGATCGCGTCACGCACTACGCACTGCTCATCGGGCAGGTCCTCGAGCTCGGCGAGCTGGACCAGGAGATCCTGCAGCAGGCGGCGCTCATGCACGACATCGGGAAGATCGGGTGCCACGCGAACCTCAACAAGAAGGATGAGCTCACCGCCAAGGAGTACGAGATCTTCAAGGAGCACCCCACCCACGGCAAGAACATCCTCGAGCCGCTCACCTTCCTGCACCCCGTCATCCCCGGCGTGCACCTGCATCACGAGAGGTGGGACGGCAAGGGCTATCCCGTGGGTCTTTCGGGCAACGAGATCCCGCTCATGGCGCGCATCCTCGCCGTGGCCGACAGCTACGACGCCATGACGTCGAACCGCGCCTATCGCAAGGCGCTCGCCCACAAGGTGGCCATGGAGGAGCTCAAGCGCTGCGCGGGGACGCAGTTCGACCCCGCGATCGTGGCCGCCTTCCGGGAGGCCATCGAGAACCACCGCAAGGAGGCGCTCCGCCGCAAGGACTCCATCCCGCCCTGATCCCGCAAGCCGCTCGTGGACCGGCCGGCTTGATCTTTGAGAGCCACCTGCCCTAAGCTGTGACGCGGGTCGCAAGATGAGCGAGGACAAGACCAGAGACGAGGCTCTTTCCGACGAGGAGGGAGCCGGGGACGCCGGAGGCGGCAAGATCAGCGAGAAGGCGTTCTTCTCGGACGGGTCGGACGAGATGCTCGCGGCACTTCCCGCGCCGCCCAGGCGCCGCACTCGCAACCCGTGGTTGATGAGCATC
>JAFDER010000574.1 GCA_019310245.1 Deltaproteobacteria bacterium | reverse complement strand
GAGCAGGCCCGTGATGATGTAGCGGAAGATGGGCCTGTGCCCCCATGATCGATCGCTCGACATCGGGCTCATCATATCACGTAGATTTGTTTTTCAGGCACCGGTTTTCTATGATGGCCCACGATGTACCGCGCCTCTCGATGGGCAGGCCTCGTCCTGGCCGCGGGTGTTCCACTGGCGGTCGTGCTGGCCCTCATCGGCGACACGCCCTACTGGCTGGACTCGCCCGAGTTCGTGGGTGCGGCCTTCACCCTGAATCCGGCGCATCCACCGGGGCACCCCCTCTACATCCTGCTGGGACGCGCGATTCTGCTCGTGCCCATCGGGTCTGCCGCCTTCAAGCTCAATCTCCTGGGCGGGCTGTGCGCGAGCGGCGCCCTGGCCGCGGCCTACGCGGCTTCGATGAGCCTCGTCGAGAGGGGATTCGGCGTCCGTCACCCGCTCGCCGTGCTCACGCCGGCCGCGGGCTGCGTCCTCATCGGGCTCTCGCCGGCATGGCTCCACCAGGCGCTCTATGCCGAGGTGTACGCACTGCAGGCGCTCCTGCTGTCCGTCGTCATCCTGTGCGCCCTGCGGGCGCTGCTGCCCGGCGGGACAGGGCGCGAGAGGTGGCTCCTTGGCGCCGTGCTCGCCCTGGGCTTCACCCTGACCAACCACCATCTCACTGGCTTCCTGCTCGTGCCCGGGCTGATCGCGGCGGTGACGGCAAGCGCGCTGGAACGCCGGCTCGTGCAGCCGTCCCGGCTTCTCGTCATCGCGATGGTCCTCGTCGGTGCGGCCCTGCTGACGTACGCCCTGATACCCGTTCGAGGGGCGGCGGCACCGAGCCTGCTGCTCGGGCGGGTCGAGAACCTGTCGGACTTCGTGTGGCTCATCTCGGCGAAGGTCTACCAGAAGAGCCTCACGGGGGGGCTGGCTCACCCGGGCGACGTGGCGGGCGTCCTGTTCATCGTGGCCGAGCAGGTGGGGCCGTGGCTGTGCATTCTTGCGCTGGGCGGCCTGTACTTCACCGTCCGCGTCAAGGGCTCGAGGGCCTCCGGCGTGCTCCTCGTCGCGGCCGCGGGAGTCGTTCTCGCCGGCAGGATGATGCTCAGGTTCGACAGGACGAATCCCGACGTCACGGGGTACCTGCTGCTCGTGCTCGTGCTCGTGGTGGTGTCCCTCTCCGCGCTCTCTGCCGCGCTTCACAACCTCTCGCGCCGGCTCGCCACGCTCAAGGCCTCCGCACTGCTGGCCGTGGCCGTGCTCGTGGGCTGGCAGGTGAGCCTGGGGTGGGAGCGCATCCGGAGGGGCGTGCTCGTGGGAGACGGGGTGGAGCGCGCCCAGGTGGAGGTCCGCGAGTTCGGGGTGGCCCGGCTGCCGCCCGGAGCCGTGGCCGTGTCCACTCTCTACGCCACGAGCTTCCTGACCTGGTACGGCCGCGTCGTCGAGGGCGAGAGACCCGACGTCAGGCACGTGCCTCTTCCCTTCGTGGGCTACCGCGGGGAGGCCGCAGTCCTGGTGGAGGAGTGGAGCGAGCTCGCACCGCTGGTGCGCGGGTTCCTCGTCTCGGGCTCGCTGCCCGCCTCGGAGATGGCGTCGCTGTCGCAGGACCGCGCCGTGTTCGTGGAGCCGGATCCGTTCCTGGATAAGGGGCACATCCAGTACCTCGAGCCGCAAGGCCTCTTCATGGCCTTCCGTCCCGAGCCCGTGGCGCGCCGGGACGTGTACGCGGCCGCGGACGCAACCGCGGACCGCATCGACGGCCTGCTCGCGACGCGCGGAGTTCTCGAGGAGCCACAGACCAGGCGCTACGTCCTGTGGTGGCTGTACAACCGGACGCTCGTCCTGGCGAGACGAGGCTACACGTCGGGCGCGATCCGCTGTGCCGGCCAGGCCCTGGACCTCGTGCCGGGCGTTCCGGAGCTCATCGCCCTGAGAAAGTACCTGACCGACGAGCCGGGCCCTTTGAAGGACCCCATGCCCTTCCTTCCCCGGTAGGCGGGCAGACGCGTCCGGTTGCTGTGCCAGTCTGCGCCCCGGCGGCACGGCGATCAGACCGGTCATTCCGGCAACAGCGCTGTTTTGTTGCGTTTCGCTCCTGGCAAGCATTTTGCTACCTTTCATTCCGGGAGGTGCAACATGAAAATCAGGGCGCAAAGAACAGTGCTGACGGTGTTCGTGGTCGCGATCGCATGGGCGTGCGGCGATGGTGGGCTGAGCGGGAGCTTCGAGAGCGACTCGTCCTCGGATACATCGGGCTGGCCCGATGCCTATCCAACCTCGGATGCGATGAGCGAGAGCGCTTCCGATCCCTGGTGGCCGTCGGAGGACGCCGCGAGCGATCCCGTCCCGGACGCTTCGTCGGAAGATGCCATCGAGGAGACGGAGCCTCCACCCGAAGATGTGTGCGACGCGGAGATCACGGAGCCTCAAATACTCTACATGTCGGCCGACGACTCGAACTCCAT
>JAFDER010000573.1 GCA_019310245.1 Deltaproteobacteria bacterium | reverse complement strand
CCGATTGCCTGGACATCTACGACGAGATCACCATCGATCCCCGGCCCGAGCAGCTGGACGGCCCGGTCGACGTGCCCGTCGAGGAGTGGCTCTGCGAGCCGGATGCGACGCGCGAGTGCACCACTCCCATCCCGCCCTGCTGCCTGTTCGCCATCGAGTACTGCATGGACGGCGAGTACTGGTGGTGCCACTGCGAGAGATGGGACGTCGAGTGTATGGATGGCCTCGACGATGCCCCGGAAGATGCTCCGACCGAAGATGATGAGGATCCAGCGGACGTGCCGCTTGAAGACGAGGCCGACTGATAAGCAGAAACTGGCCACAGCGTGTCGTGTCGAACGTCTGAAGCCCTGAGCCATCTCTCACCGGCAACATCGTTGCCTAGCCTGACGCCAACGATGTTGGCATCGCGGTCGACCCTCATGCCCTGGAAGGCCCGGATCAGCCTCCAGGGGACTCGAAACCTGCAGCCGGCGACTGGCAGCCTTCTTGCATCTCAAGGTCCCGCAGGAAACCAGAACAGGAAGGTGCTCACATGAGGACAGGTGCCATCGCCCGTCTCGCAGCCGCGCTGTGCCTCGTCGCCGGTGGATGCCTTGCCGATCCGCTGATGGAGCTCGGTGCGACGGATCCGCTGCTGGAGGACTGCGCGACCACGGCGTTCGTGCAGGAAGAGCTGCGTCTCGGCGAGACGTTGAAGGTGGACATCCTCGTGGTCGTGGACAACTCGATGAGCATGGCCGAGGAGCAGGCCAACCTGGCGAACAACTTCCCGAAGCTCATCCGGTCACTCCTGGATCCCCCGGTCGATCCCGAGACGGGACGCAGGGAGCACGCTCCGCTGACGGACATGCACATCGGGGTCGTGAGCACGGACATGGGCACGGCGGGATATCCAGTCGAGACGTGCCGCGACTCCATCGACGGTGACGACGGGATCCTCCTGAACGAGCCCCACCCCGCGATAGACTGGTGCGCTGATTCATACGACGAATTCCTGAGCTACGAGTCCGGGGAGCCGGACGTCGAAGCCATCGACCGCCTCGCACGCGACTTCGGCTGCCTCTCGGTCTTGGGCATGGACGGGTGCGGGTTCGAGCAGCCGCTCAAGGCGGCCGTCCGGGCCATCGCGCATGCCGACGGAGGCCCCAACGAGGGATTTTTGAGGCCCGACTCGATCCTCACGATCCTGTTCATCACCGACGAGGAGGATTGCTCGGTAGCGCCGGGCCACGAGGGGATCTTCGACACGCTGGACTCGAGCCTCGGCCACTTGAACCTGCGCTGCTACAACCACCCGTACATGATCACTCCCGTGGAGGAGATCGCCGAGGCGTTCATGAGTATGCGCGAGGACCCGGAGAAGCTGGTGGTCGCGTTCATAGGCGGTGTCCCGCCGGGACCGGAGTGCGAGGGGTTCGGCGACACGATCCCGGACTGCCTCGCACATCCGGCCATGCAGGAGCGGATCGATCCCGTCTCGATGACGCGGCTCGTGCCGGCGTGCTTCACCAGCACGGGCCAGGCCAATGCGGGGAGGCGCTTCGTGAGGCTCGCCCAGCACCTCGGCGCGTCGGCGTACGTGCAGTCCATCTGTACGGACGACTTCAGGCCCGCGATTGAGGGGCTGACGAGCAAGCTGCGGGACGTGATCGACTGCCTGAGGTTCTGGAAGGAGTTCCCGACCGGCAGGGATCCGGACGAGCCCTGCAGGTGCGAGACCTCGTGCCAACTCGTCGAGATGCTGGACGATGACCGTGTCTGTCCCGAGGGCAAGCCGTGCCTGCGATCCGGTGGGCCAGGAAATGGCTGTCGCATCGACTGGGTCGACGGGGAATTCGGGTCGCTGTGCGTCATCCCGCAAATCGGAACCAGGACGGTCGGGTGCGATCCGTCCGCTCCCGGGCAGTGCGGCGATACGGACGTGGCGCATGCGCCGGACCTCTCGCGCGGCAGTGGATGGTACTACATGGGACACGGCTGGACGGCCGAGGGAGGCCACACGTACAGGAAGCCCAACATCGAGTACACTGACGGGATGAGCCCCGATGCGGGGTCGCGGCTGTTCATCCGCTGCGAGACGTGCCTCGGACCTCCCCGGCTCACACCCGTCACTGGCGGAGAGATCGGCACGCCTTGCAGCCCGGAGACCTGTCCGCCGTACTACGCCCCGGAGGGTGATCTGATCGAGGGTCGGTGCGGCTGGGAACCACAGGAGACCTACATCGCCGAGGCCGAGGAGTGCCTTGGTGGAGCGTGCCTCGTGTTCCGGCACGAGGAGGGGCTCTACGAGCCGTACTGCTCACGCAGATGCGGTCGGAGTGGAGGCGGTGAGTGTCCAGGCGGCTACAAGTGCATCTCGGCCTTCGTGGACGAAAGCTGGGCCCCGGGATGCTACTGCGTCGACGAGGATCAGCTCAATCTGGAGCCGGGTTCGGGGGACATCGAGAGCA
>JAFDER010000572.1 GCA_019310245.1 Deltaproteobacteria bacterium | reverse complement strand
GCCCGACTCGAGGAGCGTCTGCACGCTCGCCTCGGCCTTGTCCAGGATGACATGGCCGTCGCGCGAGAGCTTGACCCCCTCCTCGAAGAGCTTGAGCGACGCCTCGAGTCCCTCGTCCCCACCCTCCAGGTCGGCCACGATCTCCTCGAGCCGCGTGAGGATCGTCTCGAAGTCGCCCTTGCCCTCGCTCTTCTTGCGTCCTGCCATGACGCCCACCTTTATAGCGTGACGCGCGCCGTCTCGTAAAGGGCCCGGCGGGGCACGGCTTGCGCGGGGAGATGGCCGGAACTAGTCTAGGGCCATGAGCAGGATGACAGGATGGCTCGCGCGGGCCACGGATCCCGCGCTTGCAGTGCTCGCGGCGGCTACGCTCCTCGGCGTGGCTGCCCTGGCGGCGGACGAGGCGCTGGCCCGTCCCGGCGGCGGGCAGAGCTTCTCGGGTGGCGGGGGAGGCGGAGGGCTCGGAGGAGGCGGAGGCGGCGACGGCGCGATCATCTACTTCCTCGTCTGGCTCGTCATCCGCTACCCGCACATCGGGATCCCCGTCGTGATCGTGGTGGGCATCGGCTGGTTCGTCAGGAACAGGCTCAAGGGCGACGACTCGACGCGTTCGGCGGTGAGGAAGCTCGAGAAGAGCGCACCGAAGAGGCTCGCCAACCCGCTCATCTCGGCCATGGGCATGAGCCAGCTCAAGGCCCGCGACGAGGGCTTCGACACGCAGGCGTTCCTCACGTCCGTGAGAAAGGGCGCCGAGGCCCTGACCGCTGCCTGGTGCAACGAGACGCTCGGCGACGTCAGACGGTTCCTCTCCGACGGAGTGACGAACCGGTTCCAGGTCCTGCTCGATCTGAACAGGACGCTGGGCGTGCGCAACGTCATGTCGGACGCCTCGATCATCAGCGTGAACGTCGCACACGTGGAGAGCGACGAGCTGTTCGACACGCTCCACGTCAGGCTGCTCGGCGAGGCACGCGACATGGACGTGCCGATCGACAAGCTGTCGGAGAAGGACGCATTGCTCGCGCGCCAGCCAAGGAACCAGTACGTGGAGTACTGGAGCCTCATCCGCCGCCGCGGCGCGAAGACGAAGCCCGGGCAGGAGGCGCTCGAGGGCACGTGCCCGAACTGCGGGGCCCCTCTCGAGGTCTCGGACGCGGTCCGCTGCGAGCACTGCGAGGTGGTGGTCAACTCCGGCGAGCACGGGTGGGTGCTCGCGGAGATCACGCAGGAGAGCGAGTGGAAGCTCGGGCGCGCTGCGCCGGACGTGCCCGGCCTCGAGGCCCTGAAGGAAGCCGACGAGGGGCTCAGCCGCCAGTCCCTCGAGGACAGGGCGTCCACCCTCTTCTGGAAATGGATCCAGGCGATGGGCACGCGCAGCGCGCAACCGCTCGCCAGCGTGGCGGCGCCCGAGTTCGCGAGCGCGGTGGGCGCCATGTTGACCGGCTGGGAGCAGTCCGGAAACCAGGTGAGACTCTCGATGCCGGCCGTGGGATCGGTGGACCTCGTGGCCTGCCAGCCCGCGGCAGAGGGCAAGACGCACGACCGCGCGTTCGTGCGCGTGCGCTGGAGCGCCTCGTGGAGCCAGGGCGCGGGCCCGGCGCCGAGCACGGAGATCGTCGTCATGGCGCGAGCGAAGGGCGTGCGCAGCACGGCGGGGCTCTCCTACGCCAGGTGCAAGGAGTGCGCCGGACCACTGCCGAGCACGGACGCGGCGCAGTGCGAGTACTGCTCGACTCCCATCGCCCTGAACGAGAGCGAGTGGTTCGTCTCCACGATCGCCCGCCCCGAGGCCGTGGCCATCCCCACGTCCGCGCAGATCGAGGCCCGGTCGGACGACCTGCCCGGCTGGGCCCTGCCCGACCTGTCGAACCCACGCGACCGCGAGGCACTCCTGGCGCGCATGGCCGCGGTCATGGCCGCCGACGGCGTGGTCGAGCCGCGCGAGCGAAAGCTCCTCAAGTCCATGTCGAAGCGCTGGCGGGTCCCCTACGCCCAGGTCGAGCCGATCCTGATGGGCAGGCAGGCCGCGCCCGACGCCGCGCCCACGAACGACCAGGAGAAGGGGCTGTTCCTGCTCGGCCTCGTCCTGGCCGCGCTGGTCGACGGCCGGGTGGACGGCCGCGAGCGCAGGATGATCCACGGCGTCGCGACCTCGATGCACCTGCCTCCCGAGGCCGCCGACGAGATGATCGCGGCGCAGACGGCGCGCCAGAAGTCGGGAGGCTAGAACACCCCGTGGCCCTGAGCCCGTCGAAGGGTCACTCTTCTCCGGACGACTCCTCGTCGTCGGCTTCGAGGGTGTAGACGCCCTCGTCATCTCCACCCTTCTTGGCAGCCTTCTCGGCCTTCTTGATGTCGTCCATGGCCTTCATCAGGCCCTTGGAGAGGGGAGAGAGGTGCCAGTGGATCCCCACCCGGTCCTCCTCGCCCTTGTAGAGGCGCAGGAAGGCCAGGAAGACCTTGTCGGTGAGG
>JAFDER010000139.1 GCA_019310245.1 Deltaproteobacteria bacterium | reverse complement strand
AGACGGCGCTCGACTCCATCACCGAGACGTCGCTGTGCGGCGGCGAGGAGCCCTACTCCCTCGCCGCCTACATCGCCGCGACCGGCGACGTGTCCGGCACCGACGTGCCCGGTCCGTCCTGCCCCTCCGGCTACATCGGCCTGCCCTGCTTCAGACCCACGGCGATCCCGATCTTCGTCCAGATCGGCGACGAGCCGTTCTGCATCATGGGCATCGGAGGCGGGTGCACCTGCCCGCCGCGCAAGACCACGACGGACGTCATCACGGCCCTGAACGCCATCCACGCCAAGTACATCGGCGTCTCCACCGTCCTGTGGCCCGAGCCGGGCCCCAGGCCCTTCATGGTGGAGATCGCCAACGCCACGGGCTCGACGGATGGCGTGGAGCCCTTCGTCTTCGAAATCCCCGACACGGGCCTCGGCCTCGGCACCGAGGTCGTGGACGCCGTGGGCCTCTTGACCTCCTCGGTCCCCCTCGACATCTCGACCCACGTGGTGGACGTGGACGATGGGCCGAGCGACACGGTGGACGCTGCCATCTTCGTCGACCGCATCGAGCCCAACGCCTCCGGCGGCATCGAGGACCCGCTCGACTCCACGCGCGTGTGCGTCGGCGGCCTGGCCACGGCCGACTGGGACATGGACGGCCATGACGACTACTTCGACGACGTGGCGCCCGGCACGATCGTGTGCTTCGACATCATCCCCGCGCGCAACGAGACCGTGCCCCGGATCACGGACACGCCCCAGCTCTACACCGCGCGCGTGGACGTGAAGGGCGACTGGGTCACCATCCTCGACTCGCGGGAGATCTACTTCCTCATCCCGCCGGACCTGCACATCGAGATCCCGATCTAGGCCAAGAGGCGATGCGGGGATTGCTTCCGAGCCTGGTGATCGCGGTGCTAGCACCGGGGTGCAGCTGCCAGGGAACCGGGATCACCGGGAATCCGGATGCAGGATCGGACACGGCCCTGGAGTCCGGGACCGATAGCCCGTGCTGGGACGGGGACGGAGACGGCCACGATGATGCCGCCTGCGGCGGCGACGACTGCGACGACACGCGCGACGACGTGTATCCCGGCGCCCCCGAGATCTGCCTCGACGGCGTGGATCAGGACTGCGACACGCTCGTCGACGGCCCGGTGGTCAGGATGAGCCCCACACACCTCGACACGCTGGCCGAGGGGTTGAACAGCGACATCGCCTGGACGGGGAGCGAGTTCATCGTCGTCTGGGACTACGGCTACCCCATCTACCCCGACATCTCGCTCGCCCGCGTCAGTGCCCGGGGAGAGCGCATCGGAGAGATCGTACAGATGACCGACTACGGGGGCATGGACCTGGACACCCATGCCCCAAGGGTCGTGTGGACCGGCTCGGAGGTCGGCCTGACGTTCAGTGTGGGGAACTTCTCGCCCACGGAAGATCTCTACGAGAGGGAGGTGCGCTTCTTCCGCGTCAGCCCGCTCGGAGAGGTCGTCGCGGCCCCGCCGCGGCTCAACGACGTCGATGCGCTGGCCTGGGTCGCCATGCCGTCCTGGACGGGAACCGAGTTCGGGGTCGCCTGGAGGGACGGCAGGGAGAATCCCTGCACCGCCATGTTCTGCGATACGGAGATCTACTTCACGCGGCTCGATGCGCTGGGCGACGAGATCGGAACGGAGACCCGCATCTCCGACTCCACCTGGATCGTCATGTCATCGAAGCCCCTGTGGACGGGCAGCGAGTTCTTCATCCCCTGGACGGAGTTCGACTTCAGCGGAGATCCTCCCGTCGTGGAGTGGATTCCACGCGGAGCCACGATCAGCCGCCTCGATGCCACGGGAGCACGTGCGGCCGATGACGTTCCCAGTCCCTTCGGGGGGGTGGTTCACGTCTGGACCGGCAGCGAGGTCGCCATGGCGTGGTGGGAGAACGTCTCGGGGAACGAGGAGATCTTCTTCGGGAGGGTCGATCCCACGGGCCGGGCCATTGGAGAGCCGATCCGGGTCACGGATGCGCCTCACTTCTCCGGCCGTCCGATCATCGAATGGACGGGGAGCAGCTTCGGGGTGGCCTGGACAGACGGACGGGACTCGGGCTGCGACACGGGGGGGTTCGACTGCAACCTCGACCTCTACTTCACCACCCTCGACCCGGAAGGTACGAAGCTGTGGGCGGACGTGAGGGTCACTGTCCGCGAGAACTTCGCATCCGCATCCTCACTCGAGTGGTCAGGCTCGGAGTTCGGCGTCTCATGGGTCGAGATGGGAGACGATCTCATCGTCAGCTTCGACCTGATCGCGTTCTGCGAGTAAGTCAGATCTCGTAGGGAACGCGGACGCCGGGGTCGTCGGCCGGGAAGTCGTCCGTGTTTCGCGTGATCAGGAGGCAGTCGCACACCCTCGAGGTCGCCCAGATGACGGCGTCGGGAAGGCTTATGCGGTGCGTGCGTCTGAGCTTGACGGCCTCGGCAGCGACCTCGGCCGTGAGTGGCTCGACCTCGAAGCACAGGAGGAAGGCGCGCATGACGTCCTCCTCGGCATCGTCGCGAGCACCGACCATGACCTCCATCCAGGTCACGATGCTGATGCGCGGCCGGGGATAGCGGTCGATCTCCTCCTTCCCCTTCTTCACTCCGGAGAGGAAATCGATGAGCACGTTCGTGTCCAGCACGGGTCGCACGCTACCTCCACTCCTCGCGCAGGGCGCGCTCGTACTCGAGCGCGTCGATGTCGCGGTCCTTCCACAGCCCGAAAGCCTCGCCCTCGCCGGCAAGATGGCCCTCCAGGTAGAGCTTGACGGCCCGGCGGACAGCCTCGGCGCGCGAGATGCCCTCTGCCTTGCAGATGCTCGACAGCCGCTGGATGTCGGCATCGGGAATGTCGATGATCGTCCTCATGATGTCATCATGCATCATCATCATTCATCAGTCAAGCTCAGCGCATCTTCGCTCACTGGAACTGCGAGAACCATGCCTCTCCAAATTCTTGTGATTCAGCGCGGTTACACCGACGGGACCCGGCGGCCGCCGTCCCGCTCGCCGGTCACCTCGTAGACGGTCAGGGGCTCGCTCTTGCCCTTGACCTCGACGGGCTCGAGCGCCCGGGCCTCCACGTGTCCCGCAACGAGCATGTGGGTGTCCTCGGAGATGAGCAGGTGCGTGCCGAAGCGCTTGTTCAGGGTCTCGATCCGCGAGGCCGTGTTCACGGAGTCCCCGATCACGGTGTACTCCATCTTCTTCTCGGATCCGATGTTGCCGGCCACCACGACGCCGGTGTGGATCCCGATCCCGATCTCCACCGCCGGCTGGCCTTCGGCGGCGCGCTCCGCGTTGAAGGCCTCCAGGCGCTCGAGCATGGCGAGCGCGCCGCGCACGGCCCGTAGCGCGTGGTCGTCCTGGTGCACCGGCACGCCGAAGGTCGCCATGATGGCGTCGCCCACGAACTTGTCGATCGTGGCGCCCTGCCCCACGAGGGCGTCGACCATCTCGTCCATGTACTTGTTGAGGAACCGGACGACATCCTCCGGAGGGAGCTTCTCGGAGAACGCCGTGAAGCCCCTGATGTCGCTGAACAGGATCGTCGCGACGCACCGCTCGCCTCCGAGCCCCACGTTGCCGCTCAGGATCTCCTCGAGGACGGGCTTCGAGACGTAGCTCCCGAAGGTCTCCCGGACGAACTCGGCCCGCTCGAGTCCCTCGACCATCTCGTTGAATCCCTGCGAGAGCTGGCCAAGCTCGTCCGACGACAGCACGGGGACGCGGATCTGCAGGTTCCCCTCGCGCACGCGCGCCATCTCTCCCTCCAGGCTGGAGAGGGGCCTGGCGATGCTCGCGTAGATGATCGCGCACTGGGAGACTCCCAGAACGATGGAGGAGATCCCGAGAAAGAGCGCGGCCCCGATCGTGGCCGTTCCGCCCGCGTACATCACGAGGAACAGGAAGATCGGGAACAGGGCCGTGGTGACGAAGAGCAGGATCAGCTTCCAGCCCACGCCCACGGGGCGAACCCCCTCGAGACGCCGGACCAGCCCGGCCCGAACGAGGACGGGCAGGAACCTGACGCGCGTCTCCCGCTCGACGAGGTAGACGATGAACGTGGCGTGCACCACGCCGATGCCCGTCGTCGCGGTGAACGCGATGAAGACGGACACGGGGTCGGGAGCGTTCTCGAACAGCGCGGCCGCGACGGGCATGGTGAGCAGGGGCACGAGCCAGAGAAGGAAGACCAGCACCCCCAGCAGCAGGGGAAGGTTCATGGTGCGGCGCAGGACCGCCTCGAGCTCCGCCTCGGTGAACGTCCCCTTAACGGCCGCCTTCTGCATGGCGGCTCCCACGGGCCTGAGAAGGAGCAGAATGGACGGGATGCCCAGGGTGAGTGCCATGATGGTGACGCACACGATCCAGCCGGCGTGGAACGTCCAGCCCTCGGGCTCCAGCCTCGGCGAGAGGCCGAACCAGGCGAGCCCCATCGCGTAGCACACGGCCACGAAGCAGGTCCCGAGGAGCAGCAGGAACGTCTTGAGGATCTCCCTCACGAACCCCCTTTCAGGAGCGTCTTCGTGATTCTAGCCCGGGATCGTGCTAGCATTCCAGCCAAGAGGTCATCATGCGCTGGATCGCACCTTTCCTGATGCTCGTGCTCGTCCTGGCCGCCTGCGACGAGAAGACGACGCCCTCGTACGACGCGCTAGGCGAGGACGGTGCCGGTGACGACGTCCACACGGGCGACGCGACCGGTGACCCGATCCCTGACTGGGTGCCCGAGCCCGTCCTGCCTCCCGACGAGTGCGAGGGGCCGAATCCGCCTCCCACGGGCCCCAGGGTCGACTTCGACGTGGACTGCGAGCCCTGCCTGGCCGCGACCGAGGAGCCCCGCGACTGCCGCGTGGACGAGGTCGAGGAGGTGATCCACGGGCACGTGATCATCCACCTGATGTGCACTGAAGGAAGCTCCACGGGCCTCTATCACATCGAGACCTTCTCGGACATGCCCATGCCGTTCGTCCTGCACGCGGGCGACCGGGTGTGGTTCCGGTTCTTCGAGTTCGGACCGGTGGTCTCGTGGACGCCCTGGTACTTCTCGCTCTTCACCGAGGAGGGCAAGCTGCTCCTCGCCGGGATCGACTCGCCCACCATGCTCCCCCACGACAGGCCGGGCCTCTGGTTCCAGCCGATCACTGTCGAGCTGTTCGACGGGATCTGCCCGGACGAGGAGTTCGACTGCTTCGACGAGGAGCGGGTCGCCCTCCACGTCACCTACGGAGACCACGAGGCGTATGTCTTCGACTCGACCACCGCCACGCTCGGGTACGGGGAGCCCTACTACATCCAGGTGGACAACGCGAAGTTCATGAAGAACCACACCTGCGGCGGATCCGTGCCCGGCATGTTCATGTACCTCATCATGAGGATCCCGGAGGTCTAGAGTCCGGTGATGTTCAGGACGTACTGTCCGTCAGAAGCCCCGTAGTAGCCGTCGAGGACCACGTAGTACGTGCCCGCATCGAGGGTGACGTCGATGGAGGAGGCGTAGCCGATGTCGCTGTCGTCGTCGCACGCGACCTCGGTGCCGTCGCAGGCGCCCTCGAGGATGTACAGAACCGTGTCGAACTCGCTGCACACCGTGTCGAGGTGGACGGCCGTGGAGCCGGTGAGGGTGAACGTGAACCACACGTCGTGACCGCCGCGGCCCGCGGAGTCCGTGGCGCAGGTGGTGGGCACGGCGTCGTCACCGAGGCCGGTGTTGTCGCCGCTGTACAGGCCGTCCGCGGTGATCGCGTACGCGTCCGTGCAGATGCCGTTGCCCGTCACGGCCGTGCCGTACGTGCAGGTCTCGAGGGTCAGGGTGTAGTCGCCCGTCTCGCCTCCTTCCCGGCCGTCCACGATGACGTAGTAGGTGCCTGCGGTGAGCGACAGGATCATCGAGGGGCTCCAGTCCTCGTTGCACTCGATCTCGGAGCCGTCGCACGTCCCGCTCCTCACGTACGCGATCGCGTCCCAGCCACCGGCGCTCAGGTCGATGAGCACGTCCGTGTCGGAGCCCAGGACGAGCTCGTGGTAGACGTCGGGCGCCCCGCTGCTCGCGGCGCACGATCCGATGGTGTGCGCGACCACACCGCCCGTCGTGGCGCCGCTGTACGCGCCCGGCGCGGTCAGGCTCGGCGCACACATGCACTCGCCGATCACGTTGTCCGCCCCGTCGCAGTCCTGGTCGATGCCGTCGCCGCACGTCTCGGGCGCCCCCGTGTAGATCGTGGACTCGGTGTCGTCGCAGTCGTCGCCCCCGCACGATTCCGGCGCGTGCAGGTCCCCGTCCCCGTCGATGAGATCGTGTACGCACGCGTCGGTGGTGACGTCGCACGAATCGGTGGTGCAGTCGTCGCCATCGTCGCAGGTCGGCGGCGGCGCCCTGCGGCACACCCCGGACGGGTGGCAGTACTCCGGCCCGTCGCAGAACACGCCCATGTCGCAGTCCTCGTCCGTCGTGCACGGCCCGCCGATCGTGTCCACGACCGGATCCGCGGGAGTGTCCTCCGGCGCGTCCTCGACCGGGTCGGTCGTGCCGTCCTCGACCGGGTCCTCCACGCCGTCGGGCGCGGCGTCCGGCTCGGCGTCGACGGGAACGTCTGCCGCGACGTCCTCCTCGCCCACGTCCGGATCGGCATCAGGGCCGGCGTCACCGGTCGCCTTGAGCGTTCCCTTGCACCCTGTCGAGAGCACGACCACTGCCAGCAGGGCAATCCACTTTCTCTTCATGGCAACCCTCCATTGCAGGCCACCCTGGACCTGCGCATCACGAAAACTCTACCTTGCTTCCGGAAGAAATGCACCCCACGCCCTTCGACAGGCTCCGTGCGACCGGGCGTCGGGGTCTGACCCCATCCTAGGCGTGGCGCGCGGGAGGCGGATTCGTGGACTTGCGGGCGCGGGGGATGAGCGACTGCCTGAGGTCCGAGGGCAGCACGATCCAGACGTTCGTCCCCTCCCCCTCCTTGCTCTTGATCTCGATGTGACCACGGTGGAGCTCCACGATGCGCTTCGCGATGGACAGCCCGAGTCCCGGGCTGCCCGTGCCGCGCGTCGTGTAGAAGGGATCGAAGATGCGCTCGATCAGGGCTGCCGTCATTCCGCCGCCGTTGTCGCGCACCTCCACGAGCAGGCCCTCGGGCACCGGGGCCGTGGTGACGGCAATCAGCGGGTCCTGTACATCACCGAGGGCCTCGATGGCGTTGAAGATGATGGACTCCAGGGCGCGCGCCATGCGGCCGGGATCGACCATGGTGGATCGACCGATGTTCAGGGAGACGTGGAGCTGGATGGAATTCTCCTCGATCCGGGAGGCGAGGCCGTCGAGCACGCCGCTGACCACGTCGTCCAGGAGGGCGGGCTCGAGCCGGACCTGGATCTGCTCTGCCACGAACTCGCGGTACTCCTGGCACTCGAGATCCCGCCTCTCGAGATCCCGGACCGCACCCGCGATCAGGCCATCCACCCTGTCGACGAGCTCTCCGCCGCCGCCGGAGGCCAGGAGCTTCCGGCCCTCCTCGAGCCTGCCGATGCAGTCACGTACGGTCTCGCGCAGGTGCTCGCACATCTGGCCGATAGCCGCATCGTGCTCGACCTCGGTCTTCTCGTGGCTCAGCCTGGCGTTCTCCAGGGCAAGCGCCGCCTGATCGGCGAAGCTGGTGAGGATCTGCCTGTCTCTCTTCTGAAACTTCCTGGTGGACTTCGTGTTGTCGACGTAGACGAAGCCGAGGATCCTGCCCTTGATCTTGAGGGGGATGCCCATGATGAACTGGACCCCGGATTCCATGATGGACTGGCGCCGGGCGAACATGTCGTTGAGCTTCACGTCCTCGAGGAAGATGGGGATGCCATGGGCCAGCATGGCCGAGACGACGCCGGAGCTCACGCGGATCGGGTCGCGCAGGATGTCCCTGCCCTTCGCGTCCAGGGCAACGCGGACCTTGAGGTGATCGGTCCCGTCCTTCATGAAGAGAAAGCCCCGCTCGGCCCGGGTCAGCCGGAGCGAGTACTCCACGACCTTGGCCAGGATCGTGTCCACGCTGGCCCGGGAGTTGATCTTCCCAGAGGGCCCGGATCCGGCGGTATTCCAGCGTTCATACACGCAATCCGAAGGGGTTGATCCCGTCTTGTCAATCAGACCATATCCGGATACCGTTGTCACCCTCAAACGCGAACTGGAGGCAGGTCATGAGCAATCCTCTGTCAGGCATCGAGCCGGCCGAGCTCTGGAAATGGTTCTACGAGATCACGCGCATCCCGCGCGAGTCCAAGAACGAGGCAGGCATCCGCAAGTACCTCGCCGACTGGGCCCAGAAACATGGCTGCAAGCACGTGATCGACGAGGCGGGCAACATCATCATCAAGGCGCCCGCCACGCCGGGGCACGAGAAGGCGGCCCCCGTGGTGCTCCAGGGCCACATGGACATGGTCTGCGAGAAGAACAGCGACGTGACGTTCGACTTCGCCAAGCAGCCCATCGACGCCCATGTCGAGGGTGATTTCGTCAAGGCCAGGGGAACGACGCTGGGCGCGGACAACGCCATCGGCATCGCCGCCGCCCAGGC
>JAFDER010000571.1 GCA_019310245.1 Deltaproteobacteria bacterium | reverse complement strand
TTCGGACGGGGACGGTGTTCCCGACCTCATCGAGATCGCGGCCGGGACGGATCCACTCGATGCGCCGTCGAACCCTCACACCGAGGGGTACTTCTTCTTCATCATGCCATACATGGACGACCCCGAGCCGCTGGTCGACCACATAGTGTTCGCGACGGACATCCAGACGGCGGACGTGTTCTTCGCCCTGAGCTCGAGCGGCTCCATGGGCGGCGAGATCAATAACCTGCGCGACAGCCTGGCGACCACGGTCGTCCCCGGCATCCTCTCCGAGATGCCCGGGGTGTGGTTCGGGGTGGGACGGTTCGAGGACTGCAGAAGCTGCGCTCACAACATGAGCATGCTGCAGGCCATGACGGACGACATCCCGAGCGTCGAGGCGGCGCTCACGGGCTGGAGCATCTGCGGCGGCAACAACCCCTACACGCAGTACCTCTACGCGCTCGCCACGGGAGACGTGGCGCCCTTCCTGGGCTGGGGCAACATCACGCCTACGAGCTGGACATGCGACGTCATCGGTGGCATCGGCTGGCCCTGCTTCAGGCCGGACTCCATCCCCATCGTGGTGCAGTTCGCGGACACCGCGTTCAACGAGGCCTGGACCAGCTGCTCTCCTGGTTTCACGCTCGACCAGGCCGTCACGGCGCTCAACTCCATCTCGGCGAAGTACATCGGCGTGAACTCGGGCGGCGCGAGAGCCGACATGGCCGTCATCGCGGCAGGGACCGGCTCCGTGGACGTGATGGGCTCGCCGCTCGTCTTCGACATCTCCTCGTCCGGCACCGGGCTCGGTGCCCAGGTCGTCGACGCCGTGGAGATCCTGGCTCACCAGATGCCCATGGAGGTCACGACGCGGCTGCGAGACGACCCGTCGGACATGGTGGACACGGTGGCCGAGTTCGTGGACAACGTCGAGCCTTCAGTCGTGGGAGGCTTCACCGATCCAGTGGATCCCTGGGTCGTCTGCGTGGGTGGGCTCGAGGTCGACGACGCCTACCCGCCCTTCGACGGCAGACCCGATTCGTTTCCATCCCTCTTTCCCGGCACCCCGGTGTGCTTCGACATCACGCCCAAGCAGAACTGGACCGTTCCCGCGGCTCCCGAGCCTCAGGTTTTCCAGCTCGAGATCAACGTGGTTGCCGACGGGATCATGCTGGACTCCCGGGAGGTCTACTTCCTCGTGCCTCCGACGGGCGCGGGTTCCGGCGAGATCGACTGTCCCGACTAGATGCGGCCCTTCTCGCGCTCGGACCTCTGGACGAGGAACACGCCGAGCAGGATGAGGCCTGCCGCGGCCCAGAAGCGGGTGCCGGGCGGCTCGCGCAGGATGAAGAGGTCCACGCCCGCGGCCACGAGGGGGTTGATGTAGGTGTAGATGCCCACCACGTCGGCGGGCAGCTTCTCGAGCATGTAGATGAACGAGACGTAGCCCACGAGGGAGCCGAAGATCGTGAGGTAGACGAGGGCGAGGAGCCCCTCGTTGGTGGGGTTCCAGCGGGGAAGCTCGCCGATGGCGAGGCCGACGATGCACATCATGATGCCGGCGAGGAAGAGCTGCAGGCCGGCGCTCACGAACGGGTCGATGCGCTCGCTGAACTTCCGGTGCCGCTGGTAGACCGTGGAGAAGGACCAGATGAGGGCGGCGACGAGGAGCAGGCCGTAGCCGGCCGCGTCCCTCAGCGTGAGGCCCGTGTGCCAGGGCAGGAGCACCGCCACCCCTCCGATCCCCACGGCCAGGCCCAGGACGGCCTTGAGGCCCGGCTTGGAGCCTCCGGGGCGCAGGGCCTCGAGAACGCTGATCCAGATGGCCACCGTGGAGACGATGAGCGTGCCCACCGCGCCGGTCACCGTGAGGAAGCCGGCGGAGAAGAGGCCGTTGGCGAGGCAGAGAAGGAGAGAGACGAGCAGGACGTCCCGCCACGTGACCCAGCCGCGCGGCAGCTTCTTTCCGCGGATCATGAGAACGCCGAGGAGGAGCGCGCCGGCGAACACGAACCGCACGCCTCCTTGCAGGAATGGCGGCATGGAGCGCACGACCACGCGGATGCCCGGCCCGGTCGTGCCCCAGAAAAGGCACACCGCCGCCCATGCCATCCAGACCTTCCATGTGGCGCTCGTCCTCATCGCACTGTCTGGTTACTCCGTGCGACCGAAGCCTTCAAGTTCGTTTCCTCGTTGCCCGGTGGAGTGAGTGGGGATAGACTCCTGGCTGTCATGGGTCGGGCAGCATGCATCCTGGTCGCGGCGGCTCTCGTGCTGGCACGGCCGTGCGCGGCCGAGGAGACGAGCCAGGGGGCGGTCCACTTCGACCGGGGAGTGGAGCTCTTCCACAATGGCGACTACGAGGGTGCGCTCGTCGAGTTCAGGGCCGCGTACGAGAGCGAGCCGCACTTCAGGGTCCGCTACAACATCGGCATCTCCCTCTACGAGCTGCACCGGTACATCGAGGCCAAGGAGGAGCAGGAGTCCTACCTGCTGGAGG
>JAFDER010000570.1 GCA_019310245.1 Deltaproteobacteria bacterium | reverse complement strand
TGGAAGAGGCCGCCGTGAAGCAGGGGTCCGAGGAGCCGTTCGTGCTCCTGCCCTGGACGTTCCCGGTGTTGCACGATGAGGTGTAGCCCGAGTCGCCCGGGTCGTTGCAGGAGTACAGGGGCGAGATCGTGATGGGGAAGTAGGTGCGGAGCGCGTCCCGCAGAGCGACCGAGATCGACGGCGTGACCGTGTCCGGCGCGGTGGTCCCGTCGGAGATCACGGCGCTCGCGCCCGCGATGTCGGTTCCGTCCTGGAGCTGCACCGCGATGAAGCCGACATCGAAGTCCATGACGTGCTCGTGCACGACCTGGTAGGCGAGGTTCATGTAGTGGGCCACGTCGCTCGTGTAGTACGAGGACTCCGAGCCCTCGCAGGCCACGGTCGTTCCGTCGCACGTCGAGTACCAGGTGTTCGTGCACCGGCCGCCGCCCGCGACGAGCATGACGCGGCCCCCGGCCCCCCTGAGGATCTCCACACCCTCGCCCAGCGTGCCCGAGGCGGTCACGGGGTAGGGCACCTCCACGACGAGCGGATTCGTCCAGACGGCCGCGAACACGAAGATGCCCTCTCCCCTAGCCAGCTGAGAGGCCACGATGTAGGGCCTCCCGCTCACCGTGTCGTCCACCACCACGAGGTCGACGCTGAGCAGGTCCTTGCCGGTCCACGCCGAGGCGTAGTCGCCCGACAGGATGTCGTTCACGAGGGTCTGCCAGCGCGTCCGCCTCGACGGCGTGATCTCGCGCACCGCACCCGCGCCCGTCGGGATGCTCATGGCCTCGAGGTAGGTGCGCAGGTCGTCGGAGATGACGGGGATCGGATCGAACGTGAGGGGGGGAGCGTCATCGTCGATCACGTCCACCGCGTCTGTGGCGTCATCGTCGACGTCCTCGTCCGCCGTATCGTCCGGCACGTCCAGCGGAACGTCCTCGTCAACCACGTCCACCACGGCGTCGGTCCCGTCCTCCACCTCCAGGGGCACGTCCACTGTCGCATCGAGTCGATCCACGCGGGTCGCGTTCCAGTTCAGCGCGCAGCCCGCCTGGATCGCGGCGAGGACGAGCGCCGCCAGCATCGCGGCAACCCTCTCGCTTTTCCCTGCTGCTGTACGCACGTCGAACGAACTCCGTCAGCCAGTCTATCATAGCACTCCCGGGCCGACACACGTCCCGGGAAAGACGACGATCGGACCCGTAAGGCGCGTCGCGATTGCGGGACGGCGGGACCGGCGGTAGAGTACAGGCGAGTTGAAGCCGATCGCCCCGACCATGCCGAGCGTTCCCGCGTTCGGGGCCCTGTGGATCGCCTGTGCGTGCCTCGCCACCTGCGCGCAGCCGCGCGGAGGCACCGCCCCGGCGGACGGCGGCGCCGACCGCCCCGCGAAGGTCCCGGAGGCTGCCGAGCCGGCCACGGTCCGACCGGGAGACCTGGCCCCGCTCGCGGACGGGCAGAGGGCGGTCTTCTGGTCCTCGCCCGAGGATGCGGTTCCGGACGCGCGCGTGGACGAGAGGCACTACGTCCACACGAACGAGAGGAAGCACTACCTCTACTTCCCCTACATGGACTGCGCTGGGGGAGGATACGTGGGCGTCGGCTCGGACCAGAACCTGACCATGATCGCCAGGTGCCGGGCCGGATTCGCGTGGATCCTGGACTACGACGAGGTGGTGGTGCTGCTCCACGCGGTGCACAGGGCCTTCATCCTCGAGTCACCGACACCGGACGAGTTCGTCGGGAGGTGGCATCTGGACGCCCGCGAATCGTCGATGGCCGTCATCGAGAAGCACGAGGCCGGCAACCCCCGGCTGGGCAGAATCAAGAAGATATTCAGGAAGTACCGCAAGAACCTGCTCGCGTACTTCGAGATACGCAGACAGCAGTCGTTCCGGGGCGAGCCGGTCACGTGGCTCTCGAGCGAGGAGGACTACGCGTACGTGCGCGACATGTACAGGGCGGGACGCATCCGGCCCATGCTCGGGGACCTGCTCGCCGGAGCGGCCGTCACGGGCATCGGCGGTGCCGCCCGGTCGCTCGGGGTGACCGTGCGCGCGATCTACATGAGCAACGTCGAGGAGCTCGTGCGCTGGGAGAAGCCGTTCAAGAAGAGCATGATGTCCCTTCCCCTGGACGAGCGGTCCGTGGTCATGAGGACCCTGTCGAGCGTGGACGACTACCCCGACGCGGACTCGAGGTGGCACTACAACGTCCAGTCGGGCCTCGACTTCCAGGAGCGCCTCGGAGGCAAGATCAAGCGCATCCAGGCCCTCATGCCTCAGCGAGGCCTGACGGAGTTCAAGGGCCTGTCCACGCTGGGTCTTGCAGGCAAGAGCGCGAAGGGGATGAAGTGACCCGCCGGCTCTCCCCCTTGTGGTAGACTCCCGGCACCATGATCGAAAAGGTGAACAATGTGAACAACACGCGCACCCGGAAGAGACTGGAGAGGATATGAGGGGACACTTGACGCTGCTCTGCGTCCTGCTCGCGGC
>JAFDER010000569.1 GCA_019310245.1 Deltaproteobacteria bacterium | reverse complement strand
GAGGTTCCGATGAAGGTCTTCCCGGCCGTCCACTACTCGATGGGCGGCCTGTGGGTGGACTTCGAGGCGAATGCCAGCGGCGACATCGTCCAGGGCAGTCCGCGCAACCAGGCCACGAGCATCCCGGGCCTCTATGCCTCCGGCGAGTGCGAGTACCAGTACCACGGAGCCAACCGGCTCGGCGCGAACTCCCTGCTCTCGTGCATCTATGCCGGGATGATCACCGGCCCCGCCATGGTCTCCTGCATCCAGGGGCTCGAGAGGACGAGCGACGACGCGCCGTCCTCGCTCTTCGAGGCTGCCCGGAGCGAGGAGCAGAAGAGCTTCCAGGCCATCATGGACTGCGATGGGGACGAGAACCCGTACGTGATCCACTGGGAGCTCGGCGATGCCATGCTCGACGACGTCACCGTGGAGCGATTCAACGACAAGATCCAGAAGGTGGACGACCAGATCGGAGAGTGGCGCGAACGTGCGAACCGGATCGGCATCCCGGATGGCGAGGCATGGAGCAACCAGATGGCGTTCTTCACACGCCACCTGCGGGGCATGATCGAGCTGGCCTCGGTCATCGCGAAGGGGGCCATCAGACGCGACGAGAGCCGCGGGGCTCACTTCAAGCCCGACTTTCCCGAACGTGACGACGAGAACTGGCTCAAGACCACGAGGGCCTCCTGGTCCGAGGATGGCCCCACGTTCGAGTACGAGCCGGTGGATGTGTCGATCATCGAGCCACGCAAGCGGTCATACGTCCAGGACGGCGCGGCAAGCGCTGCCGCGAAGAAGATCGAGAAGGGCGAGGGGAAGTAGGCATGGCAGAGAGCGGAAAGAAGATCCACCTGCGCATCAGGCGGCAGGCCAGGCCGGACACGCAACCCTACTGGGAGAGCTACGAGGTCGATTCCAAGCCCCTGATGAACGTGATCTCCGCCCTGCAGGAGATCCAGAGAAATCCCGTGAACACCGAGGGCAAGAAGGTTCTTCCCGTTGTGTGGGAGTGCAACTGTCTCGAGGAGATCTGCGGCGCGTGCACCATGATCATCAACGGCCGCGTGAGCCAGGCCTGCTCGGCACTCATCGACAACGTGGGAACCGATCTGACACTCGAGCCCATGAGCAAGTTCCCCGTGATCAGGGACCTGATGGTGGATCGCCAGCGGATGTTCGAGGCGCAGAAGGAAGTGATGGCCTGGGTCGAGGTCGATGGAACGCATGCGCTGGGGCCGGGGCCGCAGTCCAGCCAGGACGAGCAGGAGATCCGTTATCCACTCTCCAAGTGCATGACCTGCGGATGCTGCTGCGAGGCGTGCCCGAACTTCGTGAGGGACGGCGAGTTCCTCGGCCCGTTCGCCATGAATCTCGTCAGGCTGTTCAACACCCACCCCACGGGCCGCTACCATTGGCGCAAGCGCATCGAGACCGTGATGGGACGCGGAGGCATCGGTAGCTGCGGCAAGAGCCAGAACTGTGTCGAGGTCTGCCCGAAGGAGATCCCGCTCGTCGATTCACTCGCCCAGGTCAATCGCCAGGCGGTCACCCATCTCGTGACCGGCTGGATTCTCAACTCAAGGGCGAAGTGAGGGCGGTACTCGCAGTCCTTCTCAACACCTTCCGGGAGACGATCCGGGACAAGATCCTCTACGGGATCGTTTTCTTTGCCGTCGTTCTCATCCTGATGACCTTCGTGCTCGGCGAGTGGAGTCTGCACGAGGAGGTGCGCGTCACCACGGATCTCGGCCTCGCGGGGATCTCCCTCTTCTCCATCCTCCTGGCGGTCGTGCTCGGGGTCTCGCTCATGTACAAGGAGATCGAGCGCAAGACCCTCTACCCGGTCCTGTCCAAACCGGTGGCCAGATGGCAGTTCCTGGTCGGCAAGTACATGGGGATGGCGCTGACACTGGCGCTCGCGCTGGCCCTGCTGGGAGCCGTCTTCTTCGTGGTGCTGACCATCCAGGGGGGGGTCCCGTCAAGGGCGCTCGTGATCGCGATGCTGCTCATCTACCTTGAGGTCCTCGTCGTGACGGCCGTGGCTCTGTTCTTCTCGAGCTTCTCCACGCCGTTCGTCTCGGGCGTCCTGACGCTCGGCACCTTCATCGTGGGGCGAAACCTGGATACCCTCGAGCTCTTCCTCCAGGCGCGGGAGATCAGCGTGATGCCGGGCCTGTTCAAGGCGTTCACCGTCGTGTTTCCCAACCTCTACCTCTTCTATCCCTCGGGCAGGGCCATGGAGAGCCAGTGGATCTCCGTGAACTCGGTCTTCGTCACGTGGGACTACCTCCTGACCACGGCGGGCTACGGGGCGGCGTACATCGCCGTGTGCCTCGCCGCCTCGATCATCGTCTTCACCCGACGGGACCTCGTCTGAGGATGCGCGGTCGCTGGCGCATCGCCCTGATCGTCCTGTCGGTGGCCGCCGCCGTGACCGGCGCCGCCTACCTGCGCGTTCTTCTCACGGCCCGCGGAGCGGCCATCGAGGCCGAGCAATGCCT
>JAFDER010000138.1 GCA_019310245.1 Deltaproteobacteria bacterium | reverse complement strand
AAAACCGGAACCGCTGTCTCATCTTTGCTATACATGGCTCGATGGCCCGCATCTCCGCCCTTCTCGCGCTTCTCCTGCTGGCGGGGTGTCATTGTGGCCACAAGGCGGGTCCCGGGGAAGGGGGGGAGGCGATCGTCGTGCTCGTCGAGAGCGAGGTGGGCAGCCTCGATCCACGCTTTGCCGCGACCTCCTACGAGATCAAGATCTCGCGGCTCGTGCACTCGGGCCTCATGACGGCGGACACGGAGAATCTCGGCGTCGAGCCGCTGCTCGCCGAGAGCGTCGAGCAGGTGGACGACATGGGCCGGGAGTGGAAGGTGACGCTTCGCTCCGGTCTCACGTTCCACGACGGCGCGCCCGTGACGAGCAGGGACGTCGTCTACACGTTCGAGTCCATCCTCGATCCCGAGATCGGCAGCCGCTACCGGGCCACCTACTCGTACCTGACGTCCGTGGAGGCCGAGGGCGAGCGGGTCGTGCGCTTCCGGCTCGCGGAGACGAACGCGTCGTTCCTGCCCGATCTCGTCCTGCCCATCCTGCCGGCGCACGTGCTCGAGAAGAGCGGAGACGCGTTCCCCGATGACGCGATGGTGGGGAGCGGCCCCTACAGGCTCGTCGAGAGGCGCAAGGGGCGGATCGTGCTCGAGCCCCACGGCCACGAGGGCCGCCGGGTCGTCTTCGTGCTCGTGCGTGACGACAACGCGAGGGTGCTCAGGTTCGAGGGCGGTGGCGCCGATCTTGCCCAGAACAACATCCCCTTCCACCTGCTGCAGCTCTTCGAGGGCCGAGACGACGTGCGCGTGCTCTCCGGCCCGGGCGCCAGCTTCACGTACGTGGGCGTGAACACGAGCTCGGATCGTCTCGCCGACGTCACGGTGCGCGAGGCGCTCCTCGTGGCGATCGACCGCGAGAGCGTGGTCAGGTACAAGCTCAGGGGACGCGGGCGGGCGTCCACCGGCATGCTGCCGCCCATGCACTGGGCGTACAGGGGGGGGCTCGAGAGCCACCCCTACGATCCGCACAGGGCCATGCAGCTGCTGGACGAGGCCGGGTACCCGGATCCGCCGGGCAGGAAGCCGCGCTTCAGGCTCGTGTTCAAGACGAGCTCGAACCGCTTCCGCCTGGCCGTGGCCCGCGTCATCGCGAGCTACTGGGAGGCCGTGGGGATCGAGGTGGATCTCAGGCCCTTCGAGTTCTCCACGCTGCGCTCGCACCTGAACTCGGGAGCGTTCGAGGTGACGTGTCTGCAGATCCCCATGGTGATGGAGCCGAACCTCTACCGCTGGTTCTTCCACTCCTCGTCCATCCCCTCGGGCAAGGGCTCCGGCGGGGCCAACCGGTGGCGGTACGAGAGCGCCGAGGCCGACGCGCTCATCGAGAAGGGCGTCCGGGTCGTCGCAGAGGAGGAGAGGAAGGAGGTCTACGGCGATCTGCAGGCCCTGCTGGCGCGCGACCTTCCGGTCCTGCCCCTGTGGCACGAGGACAACGTGGCCGTGGTGAGCGCGAGGCTCAAGGGCTACGGGCTTCTGCCCACGGCGCCGTTCACGCCGCTCGCCGACGTCAGCCCGTGACGATCTCGACGAGGCGCGAGACGTCCGCGATGCCCACGACCTGGACGGACTCGCCCGCCATCCGCGCCGCCTCGGTGAGGTTCTTCTCGGGAACCACGAGGGTCCTGAGTCCGAGCTTGCGCACCTCGGCCACGCGGGCCTCCATGCGGCCGACCCACCTCACCTCGCCCGTGAGGCCCAGCTCGCCCGTGAACGCCGTCTCGCGGTCCGCGGGGCTGTTCGTGATCGCCGAGACGATCGCCGCTGCCGCGGACAGGTCAGAGGCGGGCTCCGTGATGCGCAGGCCTCCGGGGGCGTTGACGAACACGTCCTCCGTGAGCACGTGCAGACCCGCTTTGCGGTCGAGCACGGCGAGGATGAGCGAGATCCTTCCCGGGTCGAGCCCGGTCACCGATCGCCTCGGCGTCCCGTAGCCCGGCGACGTGACGAGCGCCTGGATCTCGAGCACGAGCCCGCGGCCTCCCTCTGCACCGGCGTGGATCGCCACGCCCGGCGTGGGAGGCCGGTCCTTGTCGATGAAGATCCCCGACGGCTCGCTCACCTCCTCGAGCCCACGGCCCGTCATCTCGAAGACGCCCACCTCGTGGGTGGCCCCGTACCTGTTCTTCGCGTTCCTCACGATGCGGTAGTTGCGCGTGGCATCGCCCTCGAAGTAGAGCACCACGTCCACCATGTGCTCGAGCAGCTTGGGCCCCGCGAGCGTGCCCTCCTTGGTGACGTGGCCCACCAGGAAGACCGAGATGCCGGTGGACTTGGCAAGGTCCACCATCTCCGAGGCGCAGGCGCGCACCTGGCCCACGGTGCCGGCCGCGCCCTCCATGTCGCCGCACCGCATGGTCTGGACCGAGTCGAGCACCACCACGACGGGTTTGCACCTGCGGATCTCCTCGATCGTGGCCTCGAGGCTCGTCTCGGCGAGGAGCAGCAGGTGAGGCGAGGCGCTCCCGGTCCTGCGGGCTCGCGCGCCCGTCTGCGCCGCGCTCTCCTCGCCCGTCACGTAGACCACGGTGCGTCCCGACGAGGCGATCCGGCCCGCGGCCTGCAGCAGGAGCGTGCTCTTGCCCACGCCCGGCTCGCCTCCCACGAGGATGACGCTCCCGGGCACGCACCCTCCTCCCAGCACCCTGTCGAGCTCCCCCAGGCCGGTCTCGAGCCGGTCCATCTCCGCCCCGGGAACGGCGTCCGAGGCGATCGCCTCCGACCTGCCGCGCCGGCTCCTTGCCTTGCCCGACCTCTTCTCGACCACCACCTCCTCGAGCGTGTTCCACTCCTTGCACTCGGGGCATTGCCCCAGCCAGCGCGGCTGGGCCGCCCCGCAGCTCTGGCACACGTACTGGGTCCTGCGCTTCGCCATCAGCGGCCTTTCTATCAGGAACCGCCGAGTCCCTCTACCCTGGACTCGAGCGCGGCCCTCATGGCCCGTACATCGGATGCAACGGGAGAGAAGTTTCCTGCCCCGCTGCGCTGAGCTTGTCGAAGCGCAGCCCGACGACAGGGCCCGTTCTCTAGAACACGATGCCGAGGAAGCCCTGGAGGGTCTGCGGGTGGGAGAGGTTGCGGTGGCCTCCCGCGAGGCCGGGCAGGTCCTGGAACCCGCTCAGCGGCACGAGGTAGGCGTACTGCAGCATGGCCATGAAGTGGTCCTTCGTCTGGTAGCGGACCGTGAGGTTGAAGGTGCTCATCGGCTCTGAGGCCAGCGAGTAGATGTCGTCGAGCTGCGCGATGAGGGTGTTCTTGAGGAACCAGTATCCGATGGACGGGCGGAAGTATGCGGCCGCGGCCATCTGTCCCATCAGCTCCTCGAACAGGATGAGGTCGATGTTGTAGTCCGGGTCGAACCGGAAGGCCGAGATGCGGTGGTCGCCCTTGCCCTCGTTCTGCATCGCCAGCCCGCCCTGGGGCGTGATCCCCTCGACGTTGCTGTCGCCCGAGGCGTACCCCGCCTTGAAGAGCACGTACAGCGCGTCGTCCAGGAACCTCTGCTCGAACTCGAACGCGAGCCCCCATTGCAGGACGTCGTACTCGTCGTCGATCCACTGTTCCTGCTCGATGTTGGCGATCTTGCCGCCGATGATCACGCCCTCGAGCTCGAGCCGCGTGTTGCCCGTGAGCAGCCGGAACCAGACGCTGCTGATCAAGGCCCACGCGTCGCGCTTGACGAACTGGATGTTGTCCGCGCTCGCGCCGACGATGTTCCAGTTCTCGCTCGAGAGCACCTGCGTGCGGAAGACCGTGTAGAGCCCCGCGGAGATGGCCGGCTTGCCCTCGGAGAGCAGCCGCTCCTCCTCCTCGCGCTCCTGCTTGTAGGCGATGACGGCGAGCCACTGGTTGACGTCGTCCACCTGGCTGACGTCGTAGGCCTTGCCCGAGCTCTGGCTCCACTTCATCGAGCTCGGCCCCGAGGACGGGTAGTCCCAGCCCACGCCGAGGATGATGCCGAAGAGCTTGGTGGCGAACATGATCCGGTCCGCCACGTCTCCGTAGTCGTCGTCGACGCCGGCGCCGTCGTTCGCGAGCAGGCCCAGGCCGAAGTGCGATGGCATGCGTCCGAACTTGAGCATGCCGATGTTCTTGAGCAGCACCTCGCCCCAGATCGCTCGCACGCTGATGGCGTTCTGCATGGTGTTGCGCCAGGAGGGCGCGTCCTGCGAGGACGTGAACGACTCGAGCGGGACCCAGGGGTTGCGCGGCGGAGTGACGAATCCGAAGTTTCCGCTCGTGTCGGAGCCCAGCATCGAGCCGCCGCCTTCGGGTGTGGAGCCGAGCACGAGATTGTCCAGGAAGTCGAACGAGGCGAGGATGCGCACGTTCTCGGACAGGTTGATGATCGGGTTGAAGCGCAGGCGGATGTTCGCGCCTGCGAGCGTTCTGTTGCGGCACCACTTGGGCTTCTTGCCCTCCTGGGTGCACTGCGTGTTCGTGCCCGAGTTCCAGTCGATGTCGTTCGTCTGCTCGAGCGGGCGGTCGAAGGGCGTGTAGCCCGAGCTCACGGGGAAGCCCATGTCGAACTTGTGGAAGAGATCCGCCCTCAGGCGGAAGTAGCCGTTGGCGTCGAAGAACTTGGTGGATGCCTCCTCCCACACCTCCTCCTCGGGCGGGAACTCGTCCTTCTCCGTGGCCTCGTCGAGCAGGTCCTCGGCGCCCGCTCCGAAGATGTCCTCCGGGTCCCCCTCGTCGTCCTCGTCGTCCTCGTCGTCCTCGTCGTCCTCGTCGTCATCGAGGTCGCCGGCCTCGTCCAGCACGGACGGCGGCTTGAGCGTGGGCGAGGCGGATGCGCCGGGGACGTAGCCCTCTTCCAGGGCGTCGTCATCGTCGTCGTCGTCATCGTCGTCGTCGTCGGGATCCTCCTCGGCTCCGGCGCCTGAGGGGGCGAAAGCCTGCCCGCGGGTCGTGGCGGGCGCGAGCAAGAGGCCCGCCGCCACGGCGAAGAGGAGGGCGCGGAAAAAGAATTTATCCATTGTTATCGACCTCTTCCAGTGATCGACCGCTGGCTTTCGTGGGCATACGCTATCTTACAATACCTACTCCGTCAAATAATTTCTGGCGCGTACGTGTTCCTGTTACCGTGCTCGAGGTGGAAGGATCATCCGACGGGAAACGCTCACGCGTGGTGCGCCACGCGGGGGCGTTCGGGATAGCCACCCTGGCATCCCGCGGGCTGGGAATGGTGCGCGACATGGTGATCGCCGCGCTGTTCACCGCCGCAGCCACGGACGCCTTCTTCGTGGCGTTCACCATCCCGAACGTCCTGCGCCGGCTCTTCGGCGAGGGGTCGCTCAACGCGGCCGTGGTCCCGGTCTACACCGAGGTCGACCTGCGCGGCCGGGACGAGGCCGTGCGCTTCGCGCGCGTGCTCCTCGGCGCATGGCTCGTCATCCTCGTGGGCGTGAGCATTGCGGGCGTGGCCGCGGCGCCGCTGCTCGTCGACCTCTACGCATGGGGATTTCGCGTGGATCCGGACAAGTACGCCCTCACTGTCCTGCTCGTCCGGATCATGTTCCCCTACATCCTGTGCATGGGCCTCGTGGCGCTGGCCACGGGCGTCCTGAACGTGCACGGCCGCTTCTTCGTGCCCGCCTTCTCGCCCTTTCTCTGGAACCTCGCCATGGTGGTCTGCGGCCTGGCCCTTGCGCCCGTGATGAAAGACCAGGGCCTGCCTCCCGTGCTCTCCATCGCCGGCGGCGTGGTCCTGGGAGGCGTGCTCCAGGTCCTGTGGCAGCTGCCCGCCCTGCGAGCAGTGGGCCGGCTCGTCCTGCCGGCCCTGGACTTCAAGAACCAGGACCTGAGGAAGGTCTTCCGGCTCATGCTGCCCATGACCCTGGGCTTCGGGGTCTACCAGATCAACATCCTGCTCTCCCGGCTCTTCGCCTCGTTCCTGCCCGAAGGGTCCGTCTCGTACCTGTACTACGGGATGCGCGTCGTGGACCTGCCACAGGCCGTGTTCCTGCTCGCCATCGGCGCGGCCGTCCTGCCGGCCCTCTCTCGCGCCGCGGCCGAGAAGCGGCACGACGACCTCAAGCGCCTGTACTCCGACGCGCTGTCTCTCAGCCTCTTCATCGCCATTCCGGCCGCGGCCGCGATATTCATCCTCGCCGAGCCCATCGCCTCGGTGCTGTTTTTGCGCGGCCGGTTCGACGCGACCATGCTCCAGCCCACCGCCCTCGCCATGGTCTGCATGGCGCCGGGCATCGTGGGCGTGGCGGGCGTGCGCGTGACCACCCCCGCCTTCTTCGCCCGGGGCGACACGCGAACGCCCACCATCATCGGCGCGGTCAACCTCGTCATCTACGTCGCGGCCTGCCTCGCGCTCATGGGCCCGTTCGGCCACCTCGGCATCGCGGCGGCCATCTCCATCGCGCCGATCGCCCAGTTCGTCCACCTCGTCATCGAGCTCAGGCGGCGCGTGGGCCCGCTGGGCCTCAGGGGCGTCACGCGCTCCGCGGTCCGCGCCCTGGTCGGCACGGGTGCCATGCTCATCGTCCTCAACCTCATGGCCCCCTTCGGCCGCTGGGAGGATCCCGCGCAGATCGGCCGCAACGTGGTGGTGCTCGCCGCCTGCGTGGGCGGCGGCGCGGCGGTCTACCTCTTCGTCACGCGCCTCATCGGCTCGAAGGAGCTGCGCACGATCCTCGACGCCCTGCGCCGCTCATAGGGGTCAGACCCCGACTCGTAGGGGTCAGACCCCGACAATTGACACTTACCCGCCGTGCCTTCTCGCTGCCGTCTTTTCCGTGTCCCTGAGCTTGTCGAAGGGACACGATCGTGATTTGATCGCGAGCAGGATGAAACGGACGTTGCTCATCTTGCTGCTCTTCTCGAGCGCGACGGCGTGCAAGCCGCCACCGCTCGAGGAGCCGCCCGTGAAGCCGGATCCCGCGGAGCCGGAAATCGATGAGGCCGAGTCGGACAAGTCAGAGTCGGTGCTCGAGGAGACGTTCACCTTCGAGGTGGGCGTGGCCTGGAACAGGCACCACGATTTCGGGGCAGACGGCATGAGGCACTACACCCGGGTCACGCTCATGCTCTACGAGGGCGGCAAGGTCCGGATCGAGGACGAGGGCAAGCTCAAGCGCTCGACCCTGGACAACACCTACGGGTACGAGTCGGAGACGACCGAGTGGAGCAACGTGTGGATGGGCACGTGGGCCATGCAGGGTCACGTCATGGTCCTCGAGCTCCAGCTCTTCGGCCGCGGGTGCGAGAAGGTCATCGCCGGCCTGGAGGGCACGCCCGAGACCATGCAGGAGTGCGAGAAGGCTCCGAAGGACGCCGTGCTCGAGTGCAAGAGCGAGAGCATCACCCTCGACTCCGTCATGATCTCCCTGGCCGCCGAGGAGTCAGGCGAGGTTGTCGACGAGTCGGAGCAGGTGGTCGAAGCCTGGCTCTGCCACCGCAAGGGCAAGCACAACAACATGGCGGGCACGCCCTTGTCCTGGGTCTTCGGCAAGGGAGTGTGCCTCGAGGCCAGCAGCGGCCCGAGCTCGATGGCGCGCATCTACGGTCCGTGCCGCGACGACGATCCTATCTAGAAAAGACTGCCTAAGGTCCCTGCTCTCCCGTGTCCCTGAGCCTGTCGAAGGGCACGGGCGTGAGGAGCGCGGGGCACTCAGTCACCGGGGAACTGTATGGTTCCTTCGACCCCGCGCCCCGCCACGCCGTGGGCGTTTCTCTCTGCTCACATGTGACCGAGTGTAGCGAACCGAGGAGGACTTGTTTAGATGATGATGACGGGGTCGGTGCAGAGGCCGATCTCGAGGATCATGTAGACGAGGATCTGCTCCTGGAGGTGCAGGTCCGCGTGGCTGGAGCTCATCTCTCCCACGGTGTGGTACGTGGTGTAGAGCACCTTGCCGCATCCGTAGGGGAAGGTCAGCGTGAGGGGCGCGTTGCCGCTCATGCAGCTGTTGCTCCGCGTGATCGGGCCTTCGCAGTAGGTGTCGGGGACGATCGTGATGGCCTCTCCCGTGTCGGGGTCCGTGCCCGGCACCGCGCCGAGCGCCAGGATGCAGTCCCAGTTCTCGATGAAGTCCACGTTGTCCGGGTTGACGCTGATGCCCAGCTCGAGCCACTGGCGCAGGTCCGTGTCCACCGCACGTCCCACCGTGTCGAAGCTCCCGGATGCCGAATCCGCCGATCCGAGCGAGGCGTCGTCGCCCTCGAAGTCGATGAAGTCGGGGAAGACCTGCTCGAGCAGATCGTACGACCAGTCCGCCACGTACCACTTGCCTCCCGCGTCCACCCACCGGCGCACGTTGGCCGCGACCGTGGAGTCCTGGATGGCCGTGTCCGTCGTGCTCGAAGAGCAGGGCACGAAGATGATCTGGTAGCGGTCGATGGCCACAGAGCAGGGCACGAAGATGATCTGGTAGCGGTCGATGGCCACAGGGTCGCGCAGCAGGCTCTCGAAGGACGGCTCGCCGGAGCCTCCGCCGTTGTCGTAGAAGTCGATGTGGTCGCACGTCGACTGGACCGCGTGCGATTCGGTGTCCAGGTCGCACAGGCCGATCTTGGCCAGGATGTCCTCCATGTCGTCGTACGAGCCGAGCGCGACGGCGATGGACGGGGTCGTGTCGCCCGCCTCGGGGTGGTGCGCGTTCGGGAACGTGGTGGTCTCCTCGTCGATCGTGGTGGTGACGTCGTCCACCACGTCGATGTAGCGCACCTTGCGGAACTCGCCCTTCTGGATGACGAGGAGATACGTGCCGCCGCGCAGGTTGGTGATCGTGAACGAGCCGTCCGGATTGGAGAAGTCGTGCGGCTGGGTCTCGGGCATCTCCACGCACTCGTGGCAGTAGACGCCGTCCGGGATGGCCGAGGGCTCCCTGTCCGTGATGTAGACGAGGGCTCCCGAGATCGGGAACTTCCTCAGGCTGGGATCCGCGCCGGGAGGCGGGTTGGGCGAGTAGACGATGCCCTGGATGGAGCCGGTTCCCGAGGGGAACTCGGGCACGTAGTCACCGGAGGGATCGTAGGTGCCCTCGGAGATGTGGTCCCAACTGGTGTCGCCCATGTCGGACATCCCGTCCCACGGCGTATAGGACGAGTCGTCGCACCCGCACGCCTGGAGCGTGAGTGCGGCGGATGAAAGAGCGATGATTGCGATGATGCGTTTCATGACCACCTCCCGGGGCATGCCAGTCCACTCATAGTATAGCCTGTTTTGAAGGGTATTTCTGCATGTGCAGTGGAGATAGGATATCACCTGATCTTCACTAGGCAATAGTGTGCACCGGCCCTGCCGGCGTTTCATGAGATCAACCCGAGAGGACGTCCCGGGAGGCGAGCTCCATCCTGGCCTGGTCGCCCCTCAGGGCCGGCCGGCGGGCCGCGTACCGGGCCTGCAGGAAGGCGCGGGCCTCGTCCAGGGTGCGCCGGGGGCTCCAGTCGCGTTCCTCGCCCATGATCGAGGCTGCGCGCATGGCGCAGCCCACGCCTCCGCAGGGGCCGGTGCCCATGCGGGTGCGGTGCATGACGTCCTCGAGGGTGGTTGCGCTCTCGTGGTGGATGGCGTGGCGGATCTCGGCGTCGGTCACGGGCTCGCAGCGGCAGACGATGGCCCGACGCGAGGGCGTGTGGAGCATGGACGCGAGGATGTCGCGGGATCGGGAGCCGTGGCGGAAGAGGATCCGGGACAGGATCACCGGATCGAGCTGGTAGTGCCGGGACAGGGAGGGCACGTCCACCACCTCCTCGGTACCCGGGAGCGGGGCCTCGCCCGTGGTGCAGGGTGAGGTGTGGCCGAGGAAACCGTCCACGGCGTCGGCCGCGTCCTCGCTCATCTGGCGGTAGGCGGCGAGCTTTCCGCCCGCGACGGAGAACAGCCCGGGCAGGCCGTCCTCGACGTGATCGTAGATGCGGTGCGAGCGCGTGAGGTTCTCCTCGATGGGGCCGTAGTCGTAGAGCGTGGGCCGGACCCCGACCCAGGTGGAGATGACGCGATGGCGCCTGATCGAGGGAAACACCGACTCGATGCCCTGGATGAGGTAGCCCACGTCGTCGTGCGTGACGCGCGCGTCGTCCGGGTCGCCGTAGTAGTCGTCGTCCGTGCAGCCCGCGATGGTGACGTTCTGCCAGGGCTCGAGGTACACCGTCCGGTTGTCCACGGCGCGCGAGGCCACGGCGTAGTTCGTCAGGCGGCGGTCGAAGACCAGGTGAACGCCCCGGGAGGGGCGCAGGCGGTAGCGCGCCCCGGCGAGGGAGGCGACCGAGGGGCCCCAGGGGCCCGTGGCGTTGACCACCGTGCGCGACTCGTAGACGTCGACCACGTCGTCCTCGACGAAGCGGACCTTCACGCGGAAGTACGCCTCGTCGTTCTCCGTGCCGGGCACGTGCTCGATGGCCTCGACGCGTGCGTGGTTCATGGCGCGCCCGCCGGCCTCCTGGCCGGAGATGACGTTTGCGATGCACAGCCGGTGGACGTCGATGCCCCACTCGTCGAACGTCACGGCGCCCGCGATGTCGGGGCTCAGGCCCGGCTCCACGGAGAGGGCCTCGTCGCGTGTCATGTGCACGTGGGCCTTTCCCTCCTTGGCCGGGGCGTACATGTCGTACGCCTCGAACGCCCAGTCCATGCCCGAGAGCATGAGCCTCGACTTCAGGCCCGTGCCCGAGACGGGCACGATGAACGGGATCCTGAAGGTCATGTACCGGGCGATCTTGAGGATCCGGCCCGAGTCGATGCAGGTCTCGCGCACGAGGGAGGGATTCGAGAGCATGTATCGCAGGCCGCCGTGGATCATGCCGCTCGAGGCGCCGGACGTGCCCGCGCCATGGTCGTTCTTCTCGAAGAGCATGACGCGCCGGCCGCGCAGGGCCAGATCGCGGAACGTGCCCGCGCCGTTGACGCCGCCGCCGATCACGATGGCGTCGAGGCGTGAGGATGGGACCGTGGAGCGCTCTCGGGCCGGGGCGCTCACTCCTTGACGCCTCCCTCGATCATGAGGCCCAGCTCGGCGAGCTGATCCGCGGCCACGGTGGACGGCGCGCCCGAGAGCAGGCACGAGGCGCTCGTGGTCTTGGGAAAGGCGATGACGTCGCGTAGGCTCTCGGCGCCGAGCAGGATGCCCACGAGCCGGTCGAGGCCCAGCGCGATGCCTCCGTGCGGCGGCGCGCCGTACCTCAGGCTCCTGAGCAGGAACCCGAACTTCTCCTCGGCCTCCTCGTCGCCGATGCCGAGCGCGCGGAAGATGCGCGTCTGCATCTCCCGGTCGTGGATCCTGATGGAGCCGCCGCCCACCTCCTGGCCGTTGAGCACGATGTCGTACGAGCGGGCACGGACCGAGCCGGGGTCGGACGTGAGCCGGTCCATGTCCTCGGGCCGGGGCGACGTGAACGGGTGGTGCATCGAGACCCAGCGGTCCTCCTCCTCGCTGTGCTCGAGCAGCGGGAAGTCCGTGACCCACACGAGGCCCCATGAGTTCTCCGGGATGATGCCCAGCTGCCTCGCCAGGTGCACGCGCAGTCGTCCCATCGACGTGCGCGCCGTCATGCGGGAGTCGGCCACGAACAGGATCGTGTCGCCCTCGGCTGCCGCCGCGGCTTCTCCGGCAGCCTCGAGGGCTTCCGGTGCGAGCTTCTTCGCAGGACCGGCCCAGCCCCCGGGCTCCTTCCTGAGCCACAGCAGACCCTTGGCACCGTGCGTGCGGACCACCTCGGCGAGCGCGTCCACCTGCTTGCGCGAGAACGTCACGCCCTCGAGCCTGAGCCCGCACACCTCGCCGCCCGCCTCGATCGCCGAGTCGATGATCCCGAAGCCTCCCCCCCTGACCGCGTCGGTGAGATCGAGAAGCTCGAGGCCGAAGCGCACGTCCGGGTTGTCCACGCCGTAGCGCGAGATGGTCTCCTCGTAGGTCATGCAGGGGACGGGCAGCGTGATCTCGTGGCCCGCGATCTTCTTGAGGATGAGCTGAAAGAGGCCGTCGATCACGGCGCGTACGTCCTCGGGCTCCACGAAGCTCATCTCCACGTCCACCTGCGTGAACTCGGGCTGCCGGTCGGCCCGCAGGTCCTCGTCGCGGAAGCAGCGCACGATCTGCATGTAGCGGTCGAAACCGGCCACCATGAGAAGCTGCTTGAAGATCTGCGGCGACTGGGGCAGGGCATAGAACCGGCCCTTGGGGTCCTCGCGGCTCGGCACGAGGTAGTCGCGCGCGCCCTCGGGCGTGGAGCGGGTCAGGAACGGCGTTTCCACGTCGACGAAGCCGTTGTCCGCGAAGTACTCACGGATGATGCGGGTGATGCGCGAACGCTCGAGTAGCATGCGCTGGACGGGCGGGCGCCTCAGGTCCAGGGCGCGGTGCGTCAGGCGCGTGACCTCGGTGGCGTTGATCTCGTCCTCCACGGGAAAGGGCGGGACCTCGGATCGCGAGAGGACCTCGAGGCTTGCCGCCGCCACCTCCACCTCGCCCGTGGGCATGTTGGCGTTCACGTTCTCGCCGCGGCTCAGCACCTCCCCGCCGATCCGGACGACCCACTCGGGTCTCAGCTCTCCCGCCCTCTTCATGAGAGGCTCTCCGGCCACCTCGGGCTTGAATACCACCTGGGCCACGCCCTCGCGGTCCCTCAGGTCCACGAACAGGCACCCTCCGAAGTTCCGCGACTTGCGGACCCAACCCTCGAGAACGACGGCGTTTCCCGTGTCGGAGGCCCTCAGCTCGCCGCAGTACTTGCTCCGCTTCGGCATGGCGAGGACTCTAGAACGTTTGATTGCCCATGTCGATGGTGCCGGCTGCCTTGTCGATGGCGATCTTCCTCGTGTCGAGCTCGAGGGAGATCTTCTCGCCCGTCAGGTTCACGCTCTTGGACTTGACGCGGCAGCTTCCGCGCATGACGACCTTGCGGGCCTTCGCGTCGTAGTCCAGCTCGTCGGCGAATGCCTCGAGGTCCTGCAAGACGAGCTTGACCTTGCCGCGCGCCTTGAAGCTCGCCACCTGCTTGCCGCCGCCGTAGGCCAGCGAGAGCTTCTTGCACGTGATCTGCACGTCACCGACCGTGACGCGCACGTGTCCCGTGAGCGTGGCGCTCCTGAGATCCGGTCCGAGCACCACCTTGTCCGCCTTGAACTTGACCACGATCTTCGCGGGCTTGTCCTTCTCGACCTTCTCCTTGCCGGCGGAGGCATGGGACGCCGCGAGCACGAGCCCCAGCGCGGCGAGCCTCAGTGCCGCGCTCACGGTGTTGCCCCCACGGTGAGCTTCTCGACCTGCTCGCCGGCCCACGGCGTCCCGAGCCCCTGCAGGCACGATGCCACGGGCGCGAGGACCCGCGCCGTCGGCTCGAGCTCCTCCACGAGCCGCGCGAGGCTCTTCTCGAAGGTGCGCTCGTGCTTGCGTCCCTCCTCGAGCCCCATCGCGGCGCAGGCCGCCAACAGGCACGTGGAGGCCACGGCCGGATCGTCCTCGTCCCCGGCCGCATCCAGCAGGGCCTCGAGCTGGTCCTCGTCCGCGGGAGGCGTCATCAGCGTGGCGGCCGCCGTGCGGACGCGCGGATCGGCGTCGCCGAGCAGGTCGACCAGCTCGGCGTCCAGAGCTCCGGCATAGCCCCGGCCCGTGTCCGTCGCGAGCAGGGCGAGCATGTCACGGCGAATGTCCGGCCCGATGCCCGGCGTGGCGAGGACCTTCTCGAGGGCCTCGTGCATGTGCTCGCCGAGCTCGACGAGGTCGCACTGCGCGTCCACGCATCCCTCACCGCTCCTGACGTCGATCTTGGAGGCGACGAGCACGGCCGCGCGCGCGGCCCGCGAGGCCAGATCCCTGTCGCGCGATGCGGACAGGTCCACGAGCACGGGCAGGAACACGGCAGGGCCCTTGACGTGGGGCATGAGCGAGAGCACGCCCCGCGCCAGTGCCGGGTCGCCGTCCTGAAGCGCGGCCACGAGCAATGCGGTGTCCACCCGTCCGGCCAGCCTGACCAGGTCCGAGGACATGCCTGTCGTCGCAAGGGCCCTGCTCAGGGTCCCGGGGTCGGAGATCCTCACGTCGTTGGGTTCCACCGACGAGGCCCGGCACAGGACGGGGACGAGGAGCACGGCTCCCAGAAGAAGGGGAAGTCTGCGCATGACTGCTAGGGCTCGGGCGTCTTCTTGCTGGAGCGCGAGATTCTCGGCGTCTCGCCCTCTTCCTCGTTCTCGCTCACCCTCTTGATGGTCGTGTTCTTGATGCCCTGTTCCTCGAGGCGCTGCTGCAGCAGGGCGATGTCCGCATCGGAGTCCACGATGACGCACTCCTGCAGGACGTCGTCTTCATACGTGCAGTCGGACAGCGCAACCCACTTATCGACGTACAGAGGGTCCTTGAGCATGTCCATCCACTTGAACTTGTCCATCGAGCCTCCGCGAGACGCAGCTGAAAGCGTATCACGCATGGTTCCAGGGAATCAAGTGTGGGCGAGGGGGGTGTGTTGACGGCCCTGTCCACGGTGCCTGGGGATTGGAATCGTGTCCGGGAAGTGCTAGGGGTGGGGCGCGATGAGAGCGGTGTTTCGAAGGAGCGCCCGTGCCGAGCAGACGCGCTTCGTGTTCCTCGGCCTGGCGCTCTTCGCCCTGTCCTGGTTCCTGCTGGACGTGCACTGGGCCGTGGCCCTGTTCATGGCCGGCGGTGTGGCAGGAGCATTCGTCCTGGGCCGCATCGCGCTCTCGGCCTGGAGATCGTCCATCGTCGCCGACGAGCACGGCCTCGAGTCCCGGCGCCAGGGAATGCGGTTGAGGATGGCCTGGAGCGAGATCTCGAGGATCGAGCTGGCGTCCGCCCCTCTCAACCTGCGCTCGGGCGTGGCCGAGGTGCGCTGTGCGGTGATCACCGACGTGCGCGGCCGGTCCATCGCGTTCTCGGATCTCTCTCTCGTGGGAGGCAAGCGCATCGGGGTCGGCAAGGACCGTCCCGTGCTCGTGCACGACGTGGGCGAGCCCGAGATCCTGCTCGCCATCGCGGCCGACCGGGTGGGTGACAAGAGGTTCCTGCCGGTCGGGACGGCGGAGGCCGCGGGGGACGTGGAGGTCGTGGAGTCCCGCCCCACCACCCCGCGCACCCGTATCGACGTGGCGGGACTGGGTGCGCTCGTGGTCAAGCTCGGCGGCAAGCTCATGAAGGCGCTCGGCTCCGTGTTCAAGACGGTCAAGCCGGGCTTTGCGATCGCCTCGGGTGCTGTCTACGCCCTGATCTTCGACTGGAAGTTCGTTCTGGGGCTCATGGTCATCCTGCTCTTCCACGAGTACGGCCACGTGCACGCCATGAGGAAGAGCGGGCTCAAGGTCAGGGGCATCTACTTCATCCCGCTCCTGGGCGCCGCGGCCGTGGCCGAGTCCACGTGGCGCACGAGGAGCGAGCAGGCGTACATCGCCCTGAACGGGCCGCTGTGGGGGCTCTACCTCACCCTCCCCCTGTTCGCGGCAAGCCTGCTGTTCGGCGAGGCCCATCCCATCCTGCTCGCCATGGCCGCGTGGTGGGCCCTCGTGAACCTGTTCAACCTCCTGCCCATCAACCCGCTGGACGGAGGCAGGCTGCTCAACGCCGTGACCCACTCGCTGAACTCGAGGCTCGGGATCGCCGTCTCGGCCCTGGCGTTCGTTGCGGCCATCGTCTGCGCGTTCGTCTTCGATATCGGCCTCTTCGTCGTGGTGGGCCTTTTCGGCCTGCTGGAGTTCGTGGCCGAGGTGCAGGCCGCTTCCGCGATGTCGCGGCTCAGGATGGCGAATCTCGGTCCCGACCTTCCCCCGGAGTCGCTCCTCAGGCTCAGGCTGCTCGTCCGGCCGGTGTTCCGCGCCGATGACGAGAACAGGCTCCAGGGCATCGAGCTCGGCAGGCTGAGCCGTACGCTGAGCCTGGCCCGCATCACGCCCATGCCGCGCGCCCGCACCATCCTGTGGGGCCTGCTCTACCTCGCGCTCGCCGGAGGCTTCGCCGTCATCATCGCGATCACGTCCAGCAACCCGGCAGCCGGACTCGCCCTCGAGATCCTGCGCTAGCTCAGGTGAACAGGACGACGCAGTCGCGGCCGCCGTCCTTGGCCGCGTACAGGGCCTTGTCCGCGGACTCGAGTGCACCCTGGGGCGTCTGGCCGTCCTCCGGCAGGCAGGCGATGCCGATGGAGACGGTGCACGGCTCCGGCAGGCCGGCGTCCTGGTAAAGTGACTCGCTCGTAGTGCGGCGGATGCGCTCGGCGTAGATCTTGGCGTTCTCCTTGGGGATGTGGGGAAGGAGCGCCAGGAACTCCTCGCCGCCGTAGCGGATGAGGTAGTCCACGCGGCGGGTACCATTCTTGAGGATCGACGCGAACACGCGCAGGACATCGTCGCCCTTCGCGTGGCCGTGGGTGTCGTTGATGCGCTTGAAGTGGTCCAGGTCCATCATGACGAGCGCCAGCGAGAACTTGTAGCGGTTCGCCCTCTCGGCCTCGGTCTTGAGCAAGACGTCCATCTGCGATCGGTTGAGCAGGCCCGTGAGCGGATCGATGGTGGCGAGCCGCTTCATCTCGGTGTACCGGCGCGATCGGAGCAGCACGTCGGCGAGCAGGCCCGCGATGCCGCCC
>JAFDER010000568.1 GCA_019310245.1 Deltaproteobacteria bacterium | reverse complement strand
CTACGTTATCAGGCTTCCGGGACACAGGATAAGGGAGCTTCGGAGGACGACATGACAGCAGGCAGAATCGCTCCATTCGGGATCATTGCAGCTTGCCTCCTGGCCGGACCGGGGAAAGCGGATGCGGCCAGCGTGGACAACCCCGCCCTGTCCGTCCTCCTCGAGGCGAGCGACGGGCCGGTGAAGCTCGTGTTCCGAAAGGACGGGCTCGTCCCGACGTTCGCGGCAGGCGCCCTGCACTCCTGCACCGGGCTTGCCGAGAACACGTCCATGAAGTTCCTCATGGCCCACGGTGCCGCCTTCGGCATCGGCGATCCGTCCCTGCTCGTGATGGACCACGTCATCGACGTGGGCATCGGCAGCGTGGTGCGCTTCCACCAGGAGCTTGCCGGCATCCCGGTGGAGTTCGGCGGCATCACCGTGCGCACCGACACGTCGGGCCGCGTGCGCGCCGTGGCCGCGGACGTCGTCGACCTCTCGGAGGCCTCGACCGTTCCCGAGATCGCGACCGTGTCCGCCATCGTCCTCGCCAGGGAGACGGCCTCCGACCTGCGCATGGCGCACCTGACCACCCCGCGATCCGATCTCGTCTTCCTTCCCGTCGCCGGCGGCGTCAGGCTCGCCCACCGCGTGCGTCTCGGCGCCGTACCGGCGTTCCTCTCGAACCCCGTGGTCTACATCGACGCACTGGACGGCTCGACCCTGCTCGTGAGAAACGCCATCCGCTTCGACAAGCTCGCCGACGTGTACGAGGAGAACCCCATCGCCACCCCGACCATCGTGACCGTCACGCTCACGAACCTGCCCGATGGCTCCACGAACCTCACGGGCTCGCGCGCCCTGGCCCGCAACTGTCCCGACCTGCACGAGACCACGCACATCGAGTTCATGGGCATCCCCCTCGACATCCACACCTGCTCCGAGGTCCAGCAGGCCACCGCCGACTCGAGCGGGGACTTCATCTACACGCCCGAGCCGATGAGCGCCGGGGACGACTTCGCAGAAGCGATGATATACTACGCCGTGGAGCGTGCCTACGACCACTACCGGGGCCTGGGCTTCGACCTCCTCGACGAGGTCCCCCTGCCCGCCACGGTCAACTTCCGCACGCCGCTCAACGTCTACGCTCCCATCGACCTCGCGGCGATCACGGCCGCAACGGATCCCTACGGCACGCTCCATCCCTTCGAGAACGCCATGTTCGTCGAGGCGGGCAACCTGTTCGACATCCTGACCCGCACCGAGGACTCCATCATCTTCGGCCAGGGCACCATGGGCGACTTTGCCTACGACGGCGACGTGGTGACGCACGAGTTCGGCCACGCCGTCGTGGCCGCCACCTGCAACCTGCAGAGCTACTCGTTCGACGCATTCGGCCTCGACGCCTCTCCCGGCGCGCTCAACGAGGCGTTCGCAGACGTGGGCGCGTTTCTCGACACGGCCGACTCCGTGGTCGGCGACTACGCCGGCTCCTGGATCACGGGCGCGGGCATCCGCGACGTGGACGTGGACAACGCGTGCCCCGAGGCGCTCACGGGCGAGAGCCACGAGGACTCGCTCATGTTCACGGGCGCGCTCTGGGACATCGTCCAGGCCTTCCCCTCGGACGCCGACGCGATCGAGCGGGCGTTCTTCGCCGCCCAGATCATGCTCAACTCCCTCTCCGACTTCGACGAGGCCACGGCCGGGATCATCGCTGCCATCGAAACGTCGCTCGGCGCCACCGCCGCCGCAACGGCCGCCACCCACTTCGATGCGCACAACACGGCCGCCTGCGAGCGCGTCGTGCACCTCGACTGGGGCTACACGCACTCGAACATCCTGCACATGGTGCCCGGCGCCATGATGGCGAGCGTGAACGACCCCTTCGTCCCGGGCCCCCTGCAGTTCCACGTCGACGCGACCATGTACTACGAGCAGCTCATCCTCACGTTCCGCGCACAGGCCGACCAGATGAGCATGTTCACGGGAGGCGAGATCGCGCCCGCCGTCGTCTTCAAGCGCGGCTCCGATCCCATCGCGTTCGAGTACTCGGGCGCCACGGTCACGGGCGACTGGACCCTCGTCAAGGACGCCGAGGAGACATCTGCAGGTTACTACGAGGTGAGGCTCTGGCTCGACGGCGAGGGCATCCCCGCGGACGAGTACCACTTCATGATCGCCAACACCGCCGACTCGGGCCTGAACGCCTACCAGATCCGCGTCCTGCCCACCGACGACCCCTACCCCCGTCCCGACGACGAGGAGCCCGTCGCCGAGGAGGCCGACGCGGCCGAGCCCGTGGACGACGCCTCCACGGACGCCGAGGACGACGGTGACGGCGGCGGCGGCAAGGGCTGTGGCTGCTCCCTCGCCTCCTGATCTCGGAGAAGACCTGCTAGTCGAATGGTCGGGGCGAGGACAGGTCCAGTCCCTCGAGGAAGTCCAGGTAGGCCTCGCGCTCGCAGCTCTGTATCAGGCACTGGGCCGACGGGTCCCCGGGGTCCGGGTA
>JAFDER010000137.1 GCA_019310245.1 Deltaproteobacteria bacterium | reverse complement strand
ACGATGCCGTCCTTCGTCTCCTCGCCCTTGTCCTCGATGAGCCGGATCAGGCCGAGCACCACGCGCGCCTGCGGGTTGTTCTGCATGAGGATGGAGATGAGGTCGTCCGCGGCCTTGAGCCTGCGGGCCATGAGGCGCAGGAGGCGGACGGCCACCTCGGTCTGGTTCGTGATCATCTTCTCGATGAGGTCCGTCGGGAAGGCGATCACGGTGGTGTCCGTCACCGCCTCCACGCTCGCCGTGCGGTACTCGCCGAGAAGCGCGGCCACCTCGCCGAAGAAGTCGTCCTTGTGCAGGTTGCTGAGCGTGATCTCCTTCTCGCCGATGACCTTGTAGACGCGCACTTCTCCAGTGTGGATGAGGTAGAGCTCGTTGCCCCCGTCCCCTTCCTGGAAGACGTGCTCTCCCTTCTTGAAGCTCTTTCCGAACTTGTCGATGAGTGCGTCGAGATTGCTCATGGGCCGCCTCGCGATTATGATTGTCCTGCCGCCAGGATCTCTCGTGACGCTATCACGAAGCCTCGGAGTGGCGCAATCTGGAGGGCCGTGGAGCGAGCCGTCATCGGGCTGGGAACGAACCTCGGGGACAGGGAGGAGAATCTCCTTGCCGCCGCCGCCTGGCTCGAGGACGAGCCCGGGATCGATCTCGTCGCGGTCTCGCCCGTGTACGGGACCGAGCCCGTGGGACCCGCCCTGCATCCCTTCCTCAACGCGGCGGCGCTCGTCGACACGACGCTCGGGCCCGGAACCCTCATGGCACGGTTGCAGGCCTGCGAGCGCAGGGCCGGCAGGCCGGAGGAGCGGCAGAAGTGGGGGCCGAGGGTGCTCGATCTCGACGTGCTCGTCATGGGTGAGCGCGTCCGGGGCGAGCCGCCTCCCGTGATCCCGCACCCGGGCCTCCTCGAGCGCGACTTCGCCCTGAGGCCGCTGCTCGATCTCGTCCCCGACCTGAGCCATCCCGCTTCGGGCGAGAGGCTGGCCGACGTGCTCGGGAGGCTCGATCGCAGGACGATCCTCTCCGGCCCCGGACCGCTCCCGGCGGTCGTCGACTACCGGCTGCTCGATCACGCGGCCGACGCCGGGATGGAGGTGAGGGGGGCCGACCTGCCGCGCCTGATGGCCGCGGCCTCCATGGCCCTGTCCGACGCCGTGGTGCCGCGCGGGATGCATCGGGAGAGCCTGCGCATCGACGCGGAGGTCGAGGCGCCGGACCTGGAGACGCTCCTCGTCGGCCTCCTGCAGGAGGTGATCTACCTGCTCGAGACGCGGGGCTTCCTGCCCGTGCGCACGAGGGTTCGGATCGACGATGCGGGGTCCGGGATCGCCCTGGGGGCGAGCTTCTACGGCAGCAGCATCGATCCCTCCTGGGTGCGCCTGCCGGTCAAGGCGGCCACGCACCACGGCCTGGAGATCGGGCGCGGAGACGGCGGGTGGATCGCCCGCGTGCTGCTGGACGCGTGATGTCGCGCAAGAGCCGCAAGAAGAGGAGGAAGAAGGGCCGCGGCCCGTCCCCCGCTGTCGTGCCGCGCGACTTCGAGATCCGGTTCGAGCGGCTGGACGGGGCGCGCTGGCGCATCCCGGCCAGCGGGTCCATGCGGGTCGACGGGATCATCCATGCCACGGATCGCCTCTTCGAGGTGATCCGGGACGACCAGAGCCCGAGGCAGGTCGCCTCGGTGGCCACGCTGCCCGGGATCGTCGGGGCGAGCATCGCCATGCCGGACATTCACTGGGGCTACGGATTCCCCATCGGCGGGGTTGCCGCCTTCGACGAGCGCACGGGCGTGGTCTCGCCGGGCGGCGTGGGCTACGACATCAACTGCGGCGTGCGGATGCACGTGCTCGACCTGGAGGCGGACGAGGTGGCGCGGCACGCGGCGGGGATCGCGGATGCGTTCCTCGAGGGCGTTCCGGCTGGGCTCGGTTCGACCAATCCGGGATTGCGCCTGGCCCCGGACGAGCTCGATGCGGTGCTCGTGCGCGGCGCCGCCCAGGCCGCATCCCTGGGCATGGGCACGGACGAGGACGTCGAGCGCCTCGAGTCGCGCGGCTGCATTCCGGGGGCCGACCCCGCTGCGGTGAGCGCGAGGGCGCGCGAGCGCGGCATCGTCCAGCTCGGAACGCTGGGGTCCGGGAACCACTTCGTCGAGCTCGACAGGGTGCAGTCCGTGCTGGACCCCGAGGCGGCAGAGGCGTTCGGGCTCAGGGAGGGCCTCACGATCCTCTCCATCCACACGGGCTCCAGGGGACTCGGCCATCAGGTGTGCGACGACTTCATCCGGGTCATGCTCGAGGCGTCCGTGAAGTACGGGATCGAGCTTCCCGACAGGCAGCTGTGCTGCGCGCCGCTGGGCAGCCCGGAGGCCGAGCGCTACCTCGCGGCCATGGCCGGAGCGGCGAACTTCGCCTTCGCAAACCGCCAGATCGTGGCCCGGATGGCCCTCGACGCTCTTGCAGGACATCTCGGCCGCAGGTCGATCCGGCTCGAGAGCACCGTCCTCTACGACGTGGCGCACAACATCGCGAAGTGGGAGTCGCATCCCGTGGCGGGCCGGGACAGGAGGCTTCTCGTGCACCGCAAGGGTGCCACGCGGGCCCTGCCGCCGGGGCACGTGGAGCTGCCGCCGGTCTATCGCGCCGCTGGCCAGCCCGTGCTCATCCCGGGCGACATGGGCCGCGCCTCCTACGTGCTCGCAGGCATGGCCGCCTCCGGCGAGCAGTCCTTCTCCAGCGCCTGCCACGGTGCGGGCCGGTTGATGAGCCGGTCGCAGGCCTCGAGGACCACACGGGCCGGTCACGTGGTCAAGTCCCTGCGCGAGAGCGGGATCGAGGTGAGGGCGGCCAGCAAGTCCACGCTGGTGGAGGAGTTTCCAGGCGCCTACAAGGACGTCGACGAGGTGGTGGAGGCCGTGAGGCTCTCGGGCCTGGCCCGCCCGGTCGCACGGCTCGTTCCCTTGGTTGTGCTCAAGGGTTGAGAAACGTCACTTTTTTGGTATTGCGCCCCTTTCGGATGAGGTGTAGATCACTGCTGTACTTGTAAAGAGGCCCGGTTTCACATAGGATCGCGGGCACGTACATCAGAGAAATTCTCCACCAGGACAGAAGAGTGGGAGGTCATCCATGGCCAACGGCAGTAACAACCGCAAGACTTCGCGCAAGGACATCCCCATCAGGGTCAAGTTCAAGAGCGCGACGATCGACGAGTTCATCGAGCAGTACTCGAAGGATGTGAGTCGCGGCGGTATCTTCATCAAGCACAAGAACCCGTCCCAGTTCCCGGTCAGGACGCTCATCAAGTTCACGCTCCTGCTCCAGTCCGGAGATCCCTTCATCCAGGGCATCGGGCGCGTGGTGTGGATCCGCGAGCTGGGCCAGGCCCGCGTGGACAAGCCGCCGGGAATGGGAATCAAGTTCATCAAGCTCGACGAGAAGAGCAGGGCTGTCATCGACCGCATCGTGGCCGGTAAGGAAGGTCCGGACAACATCACCGGCCCGCCTGGCGGCGAGGACGTGATCGAGGGCGCGAAGCCGGCCGAGAAGAAGGAAGAGCCCAAGAAGGAAGAGGCCAAGGAGCCCGAGAAGGACGAGAAGAAGAAGGACGAGAAGAAGGACGACAAGAAGAAGGACGACAAGAAGAAGGACGACAAGAAGAAGGACGACGAGAAGAAGAAGGACGAGAAGAAGGGCGACGAGAAGAAGAAGGACGACGAGAAGAAGAAGGACGAGAAGAAGAAGGACGAGAAGAAGAAGGAGAAGAAAGAGGAGAAGGCCGTGCGCAAGCCTTCCCCGCCTCCGGCCAGCGAGGAGGAGGAGAGCAAGAGCTCCATCTGGGTGTGGGTCATCATCATCATCATCATCGGCCTCATCGCCTACTTCATCATCGCTCGCGGCGGGAAGAAGCCCGAGGAGCAGCCGCCGCCGCCGCCGTCCATCGAGGAGCCCACGAAGGTCGAGGAGCCCCCGCCTCCGGTCGAGGAGCCTCCGGTCGAGGAGCCTCCCGCGGAGGAGCCCAAGGAGACCGCAAGCCTCGAGATGGCCGTCGTGCCCGAGGGCGCCGTCATCACCTGGGGCGACAAGGAGGCCACAGCGCCGGCCTCGCTGGAAGGTCTCGTGGTGGGCGAGTCGGTCGAGGTGAAGGTGAGCCTGCTCGGGTTCAAGTCGGCCGTTCAGACCGTGGAGGTCGCCAAGGAGATGGAGCCTCTCGAGATCACGCTGGAGAAGCTGCCGACGAACGTGAACATCGACTCGGATCCGACCGGAGCCAACGTCATCGTCGACGGGGTGAAGGTGGGCAAGGCGCCCAGGGTGCTCAAGAAGGTCAAGCTCGCCAAGGACATCGTCATCGACTTCAAGCTCAAGGGCTACGAGCCGGCGAAGCTCACGGTGAACAAGCAGTCCGGCTGGACCGAGGCCGAGGATGCCTGGGTCCTGGACGTCAAGCCTACCCTCGTCAAGCTCCCCGAGCCCGTGACGGTGAAGCCTCCCGTGGAGAAGAAGCCGCCTGTGGAGAAGAAGCCGCCCGTGGTGAAGAAGCCTCCCGTGGAGAAGACGGTCACGCCTCCCAAGCCTCCCGAGAAGAAGCCGCCTGTGGAGAAGAAGCCGCCGGAGAAGAAGCCCACCAAGAAGGCGACCGACATTCCCGACGATCCTTACGGCTAGCATCCAACATTCCTTGAACACGCCCTGACTCGATGAGGGACCCATGACGGACCTTGTGGTCGTGCTCTGCACCGTTCCCGACGAGGAGGTCGGTGCCTCCCTGGCACGGACGATCGTCGACGAGAGGCTGGCCGCCTGCGTCAACCTGGTGCCCGGGCTGCGGTCGATCTACTCCTGGAAGGGCGAGATCCAGGACGACAGGGAGGTCCTGCTCATCGCCAAGACGCGCGGGAGCCTCTTCGGCGTGCTGCGCGAGAGGATCGTATCCCTGCACCCCTACGACGTGCCCGAGATCGTCGCCCTGTCCGCGGCAGACTGCCACGGGCCGTACCTGGACTGGGTTCACGAGGTGACGGGCTAGCCCGGTCAGTGGACGGGAAGGGCCCCTTTCTTCTTGACCGGCTTGGCCTGCACGACGGGGTGGGGCTTGGCATTCACGGGCCCCACCTTGTGGTGCACGGGAGCGGGCTTCCAGTAGCCCACACGGTAGCGCACGCCGCCGCCCACGATCACGTACGTCGGGGTCACCCACACGTAGCCCGGCTTGTAGAGGCATGCGGGCTCGACCCAGACCCAGGCCGTGCCGTTCCAGTGGTATCTGCCCTCGACGAGGATGTGTCCCGCCGGACAGGAAGGAGGTGCAATGACGACGGGTTGCGGAGGGGGCGTGGCCACGAGCACGGCGCTGGCGCCCACGTGCGCCCGTGCGACGCAGCCTGCCGATGGGACGAGGAGCACGAGAGCGAGCGTGGGCGCGATCGTGCGCAGCCACTTGATCATGGTCCCCTCCTTTGCAAACCTCACGGGAAAGAATATAGCATTGCATGAGCGGACGACAACCCGCCCCAGGGGAGCGTGACATGGAGATCGCCGGGAGCGACCTCGAGGAGCTGCTCCGGATGGGCTTCGACCCGTCCGGATTCGAGCGCGTGTGGAGAGACTACGTCTCCGGACGCTGGGATCGCGAGCTCGTGATCGAGGCTTCCCGGCTGGCGCCTCCTCCCGTGGAGAGGTTCACCGTTCTTCCCGCCGATCCCGGTCCCGAGAGAGACCGGCTCGTGGCCAGGGGAACCGCGGCCATCGAGAACGGCGAGGTGGGGGCCATCGTGCTCAACGGTGGCATGGCCACGAGGTTCGGAGGCGTGGTCAAGGGGACCGTCGAGGTCGTGGAAGGCCGCTCCTTCATCGACCTCAAGCTCTCGCAGATCCGGTCCGTGTGCCGGGACCTGCCCGTGTACCTCATGAACTCCCACGCCACCCATGCCGCGACGCTCGAGCACCTTGCCTCCATCCCTGCCGCCCGCGAGCACACGTACACGTTTCTCCAGACCGTCGCGCCGCGAGTCACGCGCGACGGCGAGCTGGTCAGGGATGCGGGCGGCTCCGTCTCCACGTCGGGCATGGGGCACGGCGACACCCTCACGTCATTCAGGGGAGGTGGTCTCGATGCGTTTCTCGATCTCGACGGGCGGATCCTGATGGTCTCGAACGTGGACAACCTGGGGGCCGTGCTCGACCCGCTTCTCGTGGGCATCCACCTCGAGCAGGGCAGGAGCGTGAGCGTGGAGGTGGCCCGGCGGAGCCCGTCCGACAGGGGCGGGATGCCCGTGCAGATGGATGGCACCGTCAGGCTCCTCGAGGGCCTGCGCTGGCCCCGGGGCATCGACGATCAGGGCTACGAGACCTTCAACACCAACACCTTCCTCATCGATGCCGGAGTGTTCCAGGACCCGCCCCAGCTCGATGCGTATCCCGTCCGCAAGCAGGTGGACGGGCGCACGGTCATCCAGTTCGAGCGCATCCTCGGAGAGGTGACCCACTTCCTCGACACGACGTTCGTGGTTGTTCCCGCGCACGGAGACGGTTCCAGGTTCATCCCCGTCAAGAGGCGCGAGGATCTCGAGGAGAGGCGGGACCGGATCGTGGCGTGCCTCGCGCCGTGGGGTGTCCTGTGAGCCGCGGCGCACTGCTCGCGCTCGCCGCCTGCGCGGTCGCGGTCTCCTGCCACGGACGGCTCTCCAGCGAGAGGTATCTCGCCGGCGAGGAGGTGGTCGTCCGGGACTTCGAGCGGAAGGTGCAGATCCACGGCACCGCGCTCATGCCCGCCGGGAGAGGAGGCCTGCTGTCGATCTGGTCGGACGACGAGGGCGTCTGGACCATGATGGTCACGCGGGAGGGATATCCACTTCGCGACGCGGTGCGCGTGAGCAGGCACGGCTCGGCGCTCATCTCGGCGGTCCACCTCGGGAAAGCGTGCGTCGCCGACGGGATGGGCTTCGCGCTCGCCATCGTCCCGCGCGTCACCGTGACCCAGGGCAACGCGCCGCTGGAGGTCATGCTCCTTGGACTCGACGGCCGGCGGATGCAGACCGTGGTGCTGGACGCAAAGGTGGGACCCTACTCGAAGCGCGTGAGCGTTGTGGGCGACTGCTCCGGCGTCCTCGTGGGCTGGCACCAGGGTTCGATCGGCGACTTCTCGTCTCGCCTCGCCTTCATCGACGTGCCTGCCGGCAAGGTGAGGTGGGAGACGAGGCTCAGCGACGAGGGAGTCAACGGCTTCTGCCCGGGGCTGTCGATGAACGATGGCCGCATCGTGGCCGCCTGGGGGGAGGTGCGCACCGCCTTCGCTCACCCGGACGAGAAGCCGAGGCCCGATGCGATCATGTCGGCCGTCCTCGACCCCGAAGGTGGCCTCCTCTCCGGACCCAGGCGTGTTCTCGAGACGTTCCACACGTCCTCCACGCCCGTGCTCGCGTCGAACGGGAACCGCATCGCCATGCTCTTCAAGGACGAGCCGCCCGACGAGTACAAGGAAGGCGTCTACCTGGCCTTCCTCGATCCGGAGGGAGGGCTCGTGGGAGAGCCCGCGAGGATCGGCCGCGGCGACGGGCCCGATCCCCCGATTCTCCTGACGCTTCCGGGCGACCACATGCTGACGGCCGTCGTCCGGAGCCTGGCGTTCGAGCTCCTCGTGGGCGTCAACTCCCTCGATGCCAGGGGCGAGAAGACCTCGGGCGAGCTGCAGATCTACGCCCACCAGGTCCGGTTCCGCCATCTCTCTGCCTTCGAGTGGGACGGGAAGATCTCCCTCCTGCACGTGGAACAGGGCCGCACGAGGACGCGGCTCCTGCTCACCACGCTCCACGCTAGTAGCAGGTGAACTTCGTGAAGACGAGCGACGGCACGGGATCGTCCGCCGCATCCCGGTGATTCCACATCAGCGCGAGCTCGGATCCGCTCCAGACGAGGTGGGGCTCGGACACGCCTTCCGAGATGATCTGCACCATCTCGTCCTCGTAAAGCGTCTCGGCGTCGGGCGAGAGGATCAGGATCCTGAGAGGCGAGGGCAGGCCCTCGGGGTGCGTCCAGCGCTCCTGCCAGGCCACGGCCCAGCCCCAGGCCGTCCACACGATCTCCGCCGAGTGGATCCCCGCGTTCGTGTCCGTCAGCCGCAGGGGCGGCATCGACGGCTCTCCGTCCGTGTCGAGCGTCATGAAGAAGAACCCGTCCATGCTCCACACCACGGCGTGGCCGTCCGGACCGCAGGCCA
>JAFDER010000567.1 GCA_019310245.1 Deltaproteobacteria bacterium | reverse complement strand
CGATCTGGGGCAGATATATTGATTGATATCAGGGCGTTGACAGGACGGGCCTGGCGGTGCAGTGGATAGTATATCTCCATGATCAGCCCCTGGACTCCGAGGATCGTATCAGTTTGGAGAATGTACGAGCAAATCCTCGCACATCCCCCCCTCTCCCATCCTCTCCCCAATCGTCTCCACATCTCCGCTCACGGGTCGCAGTGGCAGGTCTTCCCGGTGCCGGACGAGGATGTCGCACACGTGTACAGGGAGGGATCGGGCGGTGGGGCTAGCCGCAGCCGCAGCCGTCGTGCCAGTTGGAGGGCATCGTGGCCCAGACACTGTCGATGATGCCACACAGCTCGCCCACGCACGAGCTGGCCTCGCAGGTCACCGTGTTCGCGTCCGCGCCATCCTCGATATGAAGCGAGAAGTCCGCACCCATGGAGCTGGGCACGCAGACCTCGGTGCCCCATGTGAAGAAACCGACGGTCCGGGCCTGCTCGATGAGCGAGGCCAGGAAGGCAGGGGTCACGTCGGAGCACGGGCTCTCCCCCGCGCCCTCGACGTTGAAGGTGCACACGCCTCCCGGTCCGAGCACCAGGGTGCGTGTCGGGCAGCAGGCGGCGTAGGTGTATTCGAGGAGCTGGTCTGGCACGCACCCCTCGAGGTCGATGAACGTGCAGGTGCCCTCGACGCAGCGGTCGTCGCGGCAGGGATCGCCGTCGCAGCCGCCGGGCGATGGGCAGGACTCGTCCTCGATGCACTCGTCGTCGCCGCCGCAGCCGGGAGGCTCATCTGCCTCGGCGCCCGTCTCGTCTTCGTCCGCGTCCTCGGCGGCCGTGTCTGCCAGCACGTCGGGCTCGATGCCCGCGTCGCTGGCCGTCCTGATGCGGCCGCCGCACGCTGCGGCGATGGCGGCCGCGGCGATCGCGATGCTGATGAAGTGCCGCATCATTCCCCGATGATCTTCACGAGAACGCGCTTGGTGCGCCGGCCGTCGAACTCGCCGTAGAAGATCTGCTCCCATGGACCGAAGTCGAGCCGTCCGTCCGTGATCGCCACCGTCACCTCGCGGCCCATGATCTGCCGCTTGTGGTGGGCGTCGCCGTTGTCCTCGCCCGTGCGGTTGTGCTGGTAGCGCTTCGGATCGTGCGGCGCGAGATGCTCGAGCCATTTCTTGTAGTCCTCGTGCAGTCCCGGCTCGTCGTCGTTGATGAAGACCGATGCGGTGATGTGCATCGCGTTGACGAGGCACAGCCCCTCCGAGACCCTGCTGTCGGCCACGGCCCTGTCCACCTCGGAGGTGATGTTGACGAACTGCATGCGCTCGGGGATGTCGAGGACGAGCTTGCGTGTCAGCGACTTCATGGCTCCTCCATGTCGTGTTCGTGCCCCCTCGTCTCTGTGGGGGGGATCAGAAGGCGTGGCAGACGTAGTCGACCGCCCCGGGGTAGCCGTTGGAGACGGCCCAGTCCCGGCACTCCAGGTCTTCCGTGCAGGTGGCGAGGCAGTGGCCGGCCAGGCACTCCACGTGGGCGGGGAAGGTGCCGCACGAGCCCGAGGGGCAGCAGTCGGAAGTGCTCGTGCAGGGCCTGGCGCACGTGGCCGTGTCCGAGTACTCGAAGGTGAGGCACGCGTACGTGTCTGCACCCGGGAGGCTCAGGCCGCCCGCCCAGGTCCGGCACTCGGCGTCGTCCAGGCACGCGTCCACACGGCAGGCCCCGGCGTCGCACAGGCGGCGCTTCGGATAGGCCGAGCAGTCGTCTCCGGACGGGCAGCAATCGGCGGCCGTGGTGCAGCCCGGCACGCAGTAGCCGGCTGTCCAGTACAGGTGGGCCGAGGAGCACTTGTAGCCGGAGGCGCCGGTCAATCCGATGGTCGTGGCCCACGTGACGCACTCCGCGTCGCCGTCGCAGCCCGCGGTCATGCAGACCGCATCGCAGGCCCACTTGTTGGGGTACGAGCCGCAGGGCTGGCCCACGCTCAGGCAGCAGCCGTCCGAGGTCGTGCACGAGCGGGCGCAGGTGCGCCACTGGACCCCCGGGTCGGTCGTCGTGTCGGTCGGGACCTCCGCGGGCACGTCGAGAGGCGTATCCGGCGTCGTGTCCGTCACCACGTCACTGGTGCCGTCAGGCATGGGGTTCTTGTCGTCGCTGCAGTCAACGAGCCATGGCACGAGGGCGATCGCGATCACGAGCGTTCGAAGTGTGCGTGTGGCCATCGGTTCCTCCTCATGAGAGCCCGCTTTGGACCCTACTCTTTACTAAACCTTGTTCTTCCCCGCGTCAAAGAGGTTTTTCCCGGCCACGAAGGTCATCGCCACGCCTCCGGGGACCTCCCGCTGCGCGAACGGCGTGTTCCTGCCCCTCGATGCGAAGCGCGAGGGGTCGATCCGGGTCGGCCGCTCCGGGTCCACCAGCGTGATGTCGGCCCTCGCGCCGACCGCGAGCGTCCCGCTCTCGAGGTCCAGGATACGCGCGGGAGCGGTGCTCATGGCGCGGGCCATGGCGAGAGGCGT
>JAFDER010000566.1 GCA_019310245.1 Deltaproteobacteria bacterium | reverse complement strand
CGGATCCGTCCTCAGATCGAAGTCCTCGTCCACCAGCATGTCGCAGTCGTCGTCCAGCTCGTTGCAGAACTCGGGCACGCACGGGCCGCAGTCCGGGTCCTCGTCGTCGGTGCGGCCGTCGCAGTCGTTGTCCAGGCCGTCGGTGCACGACCCGTCGTCCGTGCTCTCGGCGCTCAGGGTCGCCGTGCACTCGTACTCGCACCCGTTGTACGGGTCGCCGTCGATGTCGTACCAGCCGTCCTCGCAGCCCGTGACCACGCACACGCCGTCCACGCAGGAGCCGGTCGTGTGGGGAAGGTCGCACTGCACGCCGCACGCCCCGCAGTTCGATGCGTCGGAGGTCAGGTCCACGCAGTCGTCCCCGCAGGGGTACAGGGGGTCGGCGCAGTCCGGGACGCACTCGCCCCACAGGCAGATCTCGTCCGCGCCGCACTCGTTGTCGCAGGCGCCGCAGTTCATGGGATCCTCGGACGTGTCCACGCACTCGCCGTCGCACAGCGTCTCGCCCTCCCCGCACACGATCTCCCCGCCGTCCGTGTCCATCGTGAGGTCCAGGGACGGGTCGCTTCCATCGTCGAGCGCATCCGGGTCCAGCTGGCCCCGGATGTTCACGTGACACGAGGCGAGGACGAGCGCGAGTGACGCACACATGGCCGTCCAGGCGAGCCTCGAGCACATCTGGCCACCTCCTCCCTCCTGCGGCGGGCCCGCCGGATGTGCGGTTCCGCGCCAGGGAAGGTCAAGTCGACTGCTTCTAGCGTACCTCTTCAATTGTGATCTCGATCCGTGTTCCTTGCAAACGGCCCCTCGACCCCCGCCGTCCTAGGGGAACAGGCCCAGGACGGCGCTCGTCAGCTCGTCGTGGTACGTGGATCCGCGCATTGCCAAGCTCTGCTCGAGCACCAGGAACCTGTCCGCGCTCGACGTGGCGTCGAGGGAGCAGAGGTTCCCGGAGCCGTTCGTCTCCCGGCCCTGGACGTTCGTGATCTGGCAGTCGGAAGTGTAGCTGCTGGCGTCCGCCGGGTCGTTGCACGAGTGTATGGCGCTCGCCCAGGGTGAGATCGAGATCCGCAGTGAGTTCCTGACCGCGACGGAGATGCCGACCGGGAAGGTGCCGTCGAAGGTCGTGCCATCCGAGATGATGGCGTTGGCGCCCGAGGCGTCGGACTGGCCCTGGATCTGGGCCGCGATCGCCGCTCCGTCCCGCGTCATCAGATCGCGGTGCACCACGTGGAAGATGAGGTTCGGGTTGTGGGCCACGTCGCTCCTGCGGAAGTCCTCGGGCGTGCCTCCCGTGCACTCCACGGTCGTGCCGTCGCAGGGCAGGGTGACCGTGCTCTCGCAGCGCGCCGTGCCTCCGACGAGGAGCGCCCACCCGCCTCCGTCGGTCGTGTTGCCGCGCAGGAGCGCGCAGCCCTGTTCGAGCGTGCCCGTGTGCTCGAGCGAGTAGGGCACCTCCACGACGAGCGGGTTGTCCGGGGCCACGGCGAAGACGTAGATGCCCTCGCCGTTCGTATCATCGTGCACGACCACGTAGTCGCGTGCCGGGCTCGTGCCCGTGTCGCGCACCACGTAGACCTGGAGCAGCATGGTGGTGCGGTTGTACCCGTAGGCGGTCCCCCAGTCGCCGCTCAGGACGTAGCCGAGGAACGTCCCCCATCGCGAGCGCCTCCCGGCGTCCGGAGCGGTGAGGCCCAGAGAGCTGATGTCGATGGCCTCGACGTCCGTGCACAGATCCCGCGTGTAGTAGTCGAGGGGGAAGTAGGGGTTCGTCGGCTCCTCCTCGCCCGGATCCTCCTCCACGGGATCCTCCTCGGCCGCGTCCTCCTCGGCGGGGTCCTCCCCGACCGGATCGTCGGCGTCCGTCATGTCTTCTTCTCCCGCATCGTCGTCGAGCAGGTCGGGGATCGGGTCCTCCTCGGCATCGTCCTGATCGTGGTCGAGGTCGGTCGCATCGAGATCCGGCTCGACGGTGCCGTCCACGGGCGGCTTGACCGGCTGGGTGTCGAACTTGAGGGCGCACCCGGCCGTGATCAGGAAAAAGGCGAGGGGAATGAAGGCCTTGCATGGCCCGTTGATCATCCCCCGCTTTCGATGCACACGCATTCTTACAGTTATTCTACACTCTGATCCGATCAGACTCAACCGGAATGATCGCGCAACTCAAATCTTCGCGAGTCGTGCAGATGGTACTAGATGTGGTGTCGATCAGGGGCAGGCGTCGTGCGAGATAGAGAGGACCGCCGAGGAGTCCGCGCACACGTTGACGTTGGCCGTGACCGTGCGCTCCTCCTCGCCCGTGCCCTCCACGCACAGGACTCTCCAGCGCAGGAGCAGCTGGGCCGAGTCTCCCGCGCCCATGTCCGCGTCCACGTAGCTGAAGGTCGCCAGCGAGGGGGACTCCTGGATCACGTTCTCCGCCGTTCCGTCGCCGGACAGCACCGTGACGATGAGGCAGGGCGGCCCGGCGCACGTCGAGGTCGTGCCGGCCGAGGCGAGC
>JAFDER010000136.1 GCA_019310245.1 Deltaproteobacteria bacterium | reverse complement strand
CTCGCCTGCACCTCGGGCTTCACCGACTGCTCGGGCTCGTGCCGGGACCTGCAGACCGACAGGATGAACTGCGGCTCCTGCGACACCGTGTGCGACATCGCCGAGGTGTGCAGCGCGGGAGTGTGCACGTTCATGTGCCTCTCCCCTCTCACCGACTGCAGCGGCATCTGCACGAACCTCGACGACGACCCGGACAACTGCGGCACCTGCGGCACCGCGTGCGACGAGACCCACGCCACGGGCTACTGCGCGGACGGCGCCTGCGGCCTCATCTGCGACACGAACTACGACGACTGCGACGTGGACGTGACCACCGGATGCGAGGCCGCCCTGATGTACGACAGGTTGAACTGCGGAACGTGCGGCACGGCGTGCGGCACGGACGAGATCTGCCTCTCCGCCTCCTGCGAGCCCTTCACCGGGATCGTCGGGACCGCCCGGATGGTGGACGGAACCTGGATCCCGGTCATCTACGTGCCCTGCGGATCGGGCGCCCCGGGAGCCTGCAACGCGACCACCGCGAAGACGTCCTGCACCGGCATCGGAGCTCGGGTGGTGAGCCACGCCAGCAACGGCACCACGGAGGTGCTGAGCCTGGGAGCCACGATCTCGTGCTACTGGGACACGTCCTACTTCGTCGTGGACGTGAGCATGCCCTCGGATTCCTGTCTCGTGGGCATCTCCAACCTCGAGTGGACGAGCTGCTGCGGCACGTCGAGCTGGCACGGCAACACGCTCGCCTTCGGCACGCCCGGGTCGGTCTTCGGCTACGTGCGCTCCGCCGACAGCGGCTACGTGTCCACCTACCCGAACGTCAACGGGACCACGTGGGGTTGCGTCAGCGAATCGTCGGCGGCAACGAATCGTTCTGGCTGCACCCAGCAGTACGTGGCCTGCACCCCCTGAGCCTTCGGCGGCCCTGAGTTACCCGTTACCCTGCTAATCCCGTTACCCTGCTATTCCCGTTGCCCTGAGCCTGTCGAAGGGTCCTGAAATCTTGATTGTGGTAGTATCGGCACAGCTCCGAAGGAGGTTTAATTGATCGAGCCGGGCACGATCGTCGCCGAGAGGTACGAGGTGGTCTGCAGGATCGGCGAGGGCGGAATGGGAGAGGTGCACGAGGCGCGCCACGTGGACATCGGCAAGCGGGTCGCCATCAAGTTCCTCTCCCGTGACTTCACGGATGACGAGCAGACGATGAAGCGCTTCCACCAGGAGGCGAAGATCGCGGGCAACCTGGGGCATGAGAACATCTGCGAGGTGCTCGACTACGGCAAGACCGCTGACGGGCAGCCGTTCATCGTCATGGAGCTGCTCGAGGGCGAGAACCTCGCCGACGCGATCCGTGCGGAGGGCTCGTTGCCGACGCCGCGGGCGCTCGCCATCCTCTACCAGGTCCTCGGGGCCATCGAGGAGGCGCACGCGCACGGGATCCTGCACAGGGATCTCAAGCCGGAGAACGTCTTCCTCGCCAGGAAGAAGCAGGGCGAGGTGGTCAAGCTCCTCGACTTCGGGATCTCGAAGATCGTGGATCCGGGCGGAGAGCGCATGAGCCTCACGAAGACCGGCGCCATGGTGGGCACGCCCTACTACATGTCGCCCGAGCACGTCAGGGGCCTGAAGGACGTGGACCACAGGACGGACATCTACTCGTGCGGCGTCATGCTCTACGAGATGGTGACGGGGCGGAGGCCGTTCGACGGCACGTCCTTCAACGAGGTGATGTTCAAGATCGTGGAGGAGCCGTTTCCCACGCCAGAGGAGGAGGTCCCCCAGCCCGTCCTGGAGGCGATCCGGAAGGCGATGGAGAGGAAGCCGGAGGACAGGTTCCAGAACGCCCCGGAGTTTCGCGAGCGCGTTGCCGACATCCTGGGCACCGCGCTCGGCGATCTCATCCCGCCCGGGACGGCCACGCTCGAGAACAGGCGCTCGAACCTGGAGAGGGGCAAGTGGAAGCGCATCTCGGCCTTCGTGCTCGCCCCGATCATCGCCGTGCTCCTGATCGCCACAGTGGCGCTCGTGGTGATGCGATCGAGGACGGCCGCGACGCCCGAGGGCACGGCCGGCTTCTTCCCGATCCCCGACGATGACAAGTGGGGATTCGTGGACGAGAAGGGAGTGCTGGCCATCCCCGCGATCTACGACAACGTGGGGAACTTCAGCGAGGGGTACGTCAAGGCTCTGGCCGGCGAGAAGTGGGGGTACGTCGACGCGGGAGGCATGATGGTCATCCCGCCCGCGTTCGAGAAGGCCGACGACTTCCACGAGGGGCTGGCGGCGGTCATGCTGGACGGCAGGTGGGGATTCGTGGACAGGCGCGGCACCGTGGCCATCGCCGCGATCTTCGACGAGGCAGGCGACTTCTCCGGAGGGCGCGCCGCGATCCGCTCCGGCGAGAAGTGGGGATACGTGGACGCCAGCGGCAAGGTCGTGGTGAGCCCGCAGTTCACGGCGGCAGGGCAGTTCAACGAGGAGCGGGCCGCCGTGGCGACGGCCGGGGGCTGGGGCCATGTCGACCCGTCGGGCGAGGTCGTCGTGGCCGCCAGGTACGACTTCGCCGGGCCGTTCAGCGAGGGCCTCGCGCGGATGAAGGTCTGCTCGCAGGACAGCACGGAGTTCTGCAAGTGGGGGTACGTGGACACGGCCGGCAAGGAGGTGATCGAGCCGGGGTTCGACTGGGCGTACGACTTCTCCGAGGGGCTCGCGCTCGTGATGGCCGACGGCAGGTGGGGGTATGTGGGCAGGAAGGGCCACTTCGCGATCCAGCCCACCTACGCGAATGCCGCCTCGTTCTCGGGCGGCCTGGCACGGGTGAAGATGGGAGGCCGCTGGGGGTTCATCGACCCGGCGGGAGGTTGGGTCATGAAGCCGAGGTACTACCTGGTGGGCGACTTCAAGGGCGTCCTCGCCGCGGCGACGTACGTGACGAAGATCCCGCGGGGCCAGGACACCACGATGGAGACGGACACGGGCTACGTGGACAGGACGGGCGCGTTCATCTGGAACCCGCCCGCGAAGGACCTGTCGGACGAGGTGCCGCCGGGCAACCGGAAGATGTGGAACTTCGACTTCCTCACGGGAAAGATCCGCGTGATCGGCTCCTTCGATCCCACGACGTACGAGCTCAAGTTCCGGCAGGAGGAGGGAACGTTCACGACGGTTCCCCTGGACCTGCCCCATCCCCTCGAGCTGGGCTCCATCAAGACGATCTACCCGGCGGAGAGCTACACGCTCGTCCTGAGCGACAACATCCTCGCCCTCACGCTGGGCTGGGCGGCGATCGTGCACGGAGAGACGAGCCTCCTCAAGACGCGCGTGCAGGGCAAGGAGGTCATCACGAACGTCTCCGCCCTGCCCCTCACGGAGGACGCGCGGGGAAAGAACCTCATGGGCTGGGCCCTGGGCAAGAGACGCGTCTACCTCATGACGAGGACGGGGAAGCTCAGGTACAAGGACCTCGAGGACATCTACGGCGGCCTCATGGAGCACATCCTCGACAGGGAGCCCTCCCCGCACTGCACGATTCACTACAGCGGTGGATTCGTTTTCCTCTTCGAGCCCGGAACGACCTACATGGTCTTCAAGGACGACGCGGAGATGATCGAGACGTTCGAGAGGGAGCTCGGGTTCACCGCGAACACCGCCCCCGAGGTGACGGACGGCCCCGAGGGGCTCGTGGTGCGGTTCGGGGATCAGGAGCTGGAGATCGATCCCGCGCAGATCGCCACGTGGTGGGAGTCGCGGCACGTTGAATGACGGGCCGCTCAGGATCATGGGCGGCCGCTTCGTGGACGTGGAGGCGGGGCGCTTCTACCCGGACGGGACGAGCCTGCTGGTCGACAGCGGCCGGATCCGGTCCATGCTCGATCACCGGCCGGACGGGCGGGAGGGCCGCGCCGTCGACCTGGGAGGCCGCGCCGTCGTGCCGGGTCTCTTCAACACCCACAGCCACATCCACCTCGTGGCCCCGAGCCTGATGCTGGGATGGGGCGAGTGGCTGCAGGTCAACAGGCTCCGGCAGCGGCAGATCGAGAAGGCCCTCCGCGACTGCCTCGATCGGGGGATCACCATCATCCAGGACGGCCTGCCCGATGAGCTGAGCCTGAACAGGAAGCTCGCGTCCCGCATCGAGGAGGGTCGGATCCCCGGCCCGCGCATCCACCAGACGGTCCACGTGACGCCGCTCGGAGGGGCGTTCGCCCCGAGGAGGACGCTCAGGGGACGGGTGATGCGCAGAATGATGTGCCTCTCGAACATCGACTACGAGGACATCGATTCAGGCGTGCTCGTCTTTCCCCCGGACGCTCCCGCGCAGGCGGCGCGCGATGCCGTGGACCGGGCCGTGGACGAGAGGGGCGCGACGGTCATCAAGTTCTACGACCAGAGGGAGCGGGGCGTCTCGTACAAGCCCGGCGCCAGGATCATGACGCAGGCACAGCTCGACGCGGCGGCGGACCAGGCGCGCGTGCGCGGCGTCAACACGCTGATCCACCACCTCACGGTCGAGTCGTTCCGCAGGGCCGTGCGCGCGGGCGTCCACTCGCTCATCCACGTGCCGCTGGACGCGCCCCTCACGGAGCGCGACATCGAGGCATTCATGGAGGCGGGCTGCACGATCGAGCCCACGCTGACCCTGGCCTACTTCTACTCGTGGGACCTCGAGGGGCATGCCTGCCACGGCCACCCCCGCATGCGCGCCCTCGACGAGGCGCGCCGGAGGACGAGGCAGGACGTGGCGCGGGACTCCTGGCTGCCGGAGCTCGCGGGAGCCATGACACGGGGCATGGAGCAGGCCGGCCGGGGACGGATGAGGATGACGACCTTCATCGAGATGTCCCAGGTCTTCAGGTACTTCTCGGCCTACGCCTCGCAGGGGATGGACAACGTGCGCCTGCTGTGGTCGCACGGCGCCCGGGACCGCATCGCGTGCGGCAACGACGCGGGCCCGGCCTGGTGCTCCCAGGCGTCCATCCCGCTCGAGCTGGACATGTTCGCGCTGTGCCTGAACGAGGACGCGGACGACGCCTTCACGCCGGCCGACGCGCTGCGCATCGCCACGATCAACTCGGCCAGGGCCATGGGGCTGGAGGAGAGCTTCGGAACGCTCGAGGAGGGCAAGGTCGCGGATCTCGTCGTCCTCGACGGGAACCCGCTCGAGGACATGTCGGTCACCGGCAGCCGCGCCGCCGCCGTGTTCAAGAACGGCAGGCTCGAGGTGGACCGCTGCGGGCTCGGATGACGGCGGCCCGCTGCCTGTGGTGCGCCGCAGCCCTGGCGGCCGCGCTGCTTTTCGCGCCGCGCTGGGCCGATGCCAGGAGTCTCGAGATCGGCCGGTCGTACTCGGTGGGCGCGTTCGGCGGCCTGCAGAACCTGGACCGGTGGGACGTGGGCGTGCAGGCGCTGACGCTCCACGGCCCGGGCGACTCGAGCCTGATCATGTTCAACGTCGGCCTCGGTCTGGACGTGAGCTACGCCAGGCTGGGAGAGGCGCACCAGCTCAGGCTCGTGCCCGTCTTCGAGCTGCTCTTCTTCATCGTGTTCATCCAGGTCGGGACGGGAGCGGCCATCGACCTCGAGCACCCGGGGCTCAGCGGGGCCGACCTCATGCTCGTGACGGGACTCAAGCTGTTCCTCGGGGACGAGTACCAGGCGCCGGCCCTGGCGGTGGGCGTGCGGATGGACGGGATCATAGGACGTCGATCCGCGTTCGTGCCGAGCGCCTACGTCGCCCTGTCGTTCACCATCGACCCATAGGGATGATGGCGGGACAAGGGGCTCACTCGATGGTCGAGTTCGTGACCTGCGGGTCGCCGTCGGCGAGCACGAAGATCCCCGGATAGCCGGCCGTCTCGAACTCGCCGCTCGGGTTGTTCCTCAGGATGGAGTCCTCGATGATCAGGGTACCGGACCGGTCGTTGCTCACGAAGAAGATGGCGCCGCCGCCCTCGTTGGCCGTGTTGTTCTCGATCAGGGTTCCGCGAATGGTCAGCGTGAACGTGTTCCCGTCGTTGTAGATGGCCCCGCCGCTGCCGCCCCCCGGCGTGCCGGACTGCGCGGGGTTGGCGCCATGGCCGATGGCCTCGTTGTGGCTGAACAGGCTGTTGATGACCGTGTAGGAGACCCCGATGGAGCTCAGCCCGCCGCCGTTCGAGCAGACGTTTCCGAAGCCCTCGGCGCCGCCGAACGTGTTGTTGACCACGTAGACGGGACGGCCCTCGTGCTGGCTCAGCACGCGGACGGCGGCTCCGCCCACGTCGGGACCCACGTCGTCGCACACGTTGTTGAAGAAGCGGCAGTTGACGAGCTTGAACCGGCCGCCGCGCACGAAGATGGCTCCCCCCCCGTCGGGGTCCTCTCCCTTGGCGTTGCCGTCGATGAAGGTCAGGTTCTGCACGGTGAGTCGGGGGTGATCCTGGTCCTGGCAGTGGGACGTCGTCCACACCTGATCCGGGTCGCAGGTGTTCATGTAGAGGATCCGGTGGTTGCCCGCACCGCTCAGCGTGACCCTCCCGCCTCCGTCGATCACGATCTCGGGCCCCGTGTCGTTGAAGACCTTCGCCGTCTCCTCGAGCATGATGACGTGCGTGTCGTCGCCGCAGTCGAAGGTGATGACCCCGCCTCCCGCGACGGCCGCAACGAACGCCTCGGACGTGCAGCTCTCCGGTGTGCCGTCGCCGACCACCGTGTCGGGGCTCGAGGTGTCCTCGGGACGGGCCTCGTCGGGAACGGAGCTCGTCCCGTCCGGGTTGCCGGCGGGCGGACCGTCATCCGGATTCGTGTACGGGTTCGGGAAGGTCCGGTCCCCGTCCTTGCCGCAGCCCGCGGCGATGCCGCCGCACAGGACGGCGCACGCGATGAGCACGGTCGGTCGATGCATCCTCATGTCATCCTCCCACGGCACGTCGAATTCTACCCCCCTGCCCCACCTCCTGCAATCGCGGGCGGGAACCAGGGCCGGCGCTCCTGCATCAGCCCGGTCGCACTGCACTTCGTGCCGGAGTGCCACCTGAAAATCCCCGGATTTCAGCGAGGTTCCCCGCCGGTCCAGAAAAAGTGGCCGGAACGGGCGGGACTTGAGGCCGTTTTCGTTCTACAATCCAGCAGGATCGTAGTCCTTCAGGACGACTGTATCTCGCAAGGGAGGAAGTGGTGATCAGATTCCATCAGATCCCGGTGATGAGCCTCGGCCTGGCCATCCTTCTTGCAGGCTGCTCGGGCAATAGCGGCTACCAGACGCTCGACATCTCGATCGACCTGCCGACGGGCGACTCGATCTCGGACGGCACGGGCGACGGCGGCGACACGGGCGTGGACACGACCCCCGGAGACGTGCCGACCGAGTGCTCCGATTCCGACGGCGACGGTGTGTGCGACGTGGACGACGCGTGCCCGGGCTTCGACGACTCGGAGGACGAGGACATGGACACGGTGCCGGACGGGTGCGACCTGTGCCCGGGCGGCGACGATCGCGAGGACGAGGACGGGGACGGGACCCCGGACTACTGCGACTGCGACGGAACCGGCATCACGTGCGATCCGAACGCCACCTGCTTCAACACCGAGACCGGCCCGACGTGCGTGTGCAACGAGGGATGGGAGGGCGACGGCTTCACGTGCACCGACGTCGACGAGTGCACCCTCGGCACGGACACCTGCGACGTGAACGCCACGTGCCTCAACACGGAAGGCGGGTACGACTGCACCTGCAACGCCGGCTGGGAGGGCGACGGCTTCACGTGCACCGACGTCGACGAGTGCTCCCTGGGCACGGACACCTGCGACGTGAACGCCACGTGCACCAACACTGACGGCGGCTACGACTGCGACTGCAACATGGGGTACGACGGGGACGGCTTCACGTGCACCGACGTCGACGAGTGCTCCCTGGGCACGGACACCTGCGACACGAACGCCACGTGCCTCAACACGGTGGGCAGCTACACCTGCGTGTGCAATCCGGGCTACACGGGAGACGGGTTCACGTGCACCGACGTCGACGAGTGCTCCCTGGGCACTCACGGCTGCCACACGTACGCGACCTGCACGAACACGCCGGGCGGGTACACCTGCGCCTGCATCAGCGGGTACTCGGGCGACGGGTACACCTGCACGCCCATCAACCACTGCGCCTCGGGCACGGACACCTGCGACACGAACGCCACCTGCACCTACACGGGCCCCGACACGTACAACTGCACGTGAGATCGGAAGAGCGTCGTG
>JAFDER010000565.1 GCA_019310245.1 Deltaproteobacteria bacterium | reverse complement strand
CCGCCTCGTGGATGATCGCGAGGATGGCCTTGCGGTCGTCCTTCTCCTCGCACCCGCTGCACGCCTGGGCGCCCGCCGCCGCCAGCACGATCATCATGGCCGATACGATCCAGTTCTGCCTCATCTGAACCTCCATCGTGGGATCGTAGCGCTATCTCGATTCCATGCCACGTAAAAACCGGGCGATCTCGAGTCGTGGATCGGCTTCTCACGGCCTTGATGAAAAATGAATGGCAAATCCTCGCGGTTGTCCTCGGAAAGCGTGAAAGATCTATGGGTTACAGATAGGGAGCCTGTCCCCAGAGATCTGCGAAGAAGAGGGGGAGCTCGGCGGCGCACACCGGCCCCACATCGACCGGGAGGCCAGCCGCGGACGCCACGTCGTCGCGCATGGCCGCGGCCAGCCCCGGGAGCACGAGGGTCGACGAGCCCGAGCGCTCCCTGACGTTCTCCCTCACGAGGGCTGCCGTCAGCCGCTCGGGCGTGAAGCTGCCCAGGATGAGCGCCATGTCGAGCGTGTCGCCCCGCGTGTCCGAGAACAGGACGAACAGAGAGCTCGTCGTGGTGGAGAGCACCGCGAGGAGCACCTCCTGCGTGAGCGCGCTGTTGCCCGTGACCAGGACCGGATCGCCCGGACCGGGCTCGCCCAGCTCCATGAGCGTCTCGTCCACGGGCTGCGGGAACTGGAGCGAGGGCACGGCGGGCAGGCTCCTCGAGAGCCTCTCGACCAGGTCCCTGCAGGACTGCGCCCCGCACTTCCTGCACTCCCCCTCGTACCTGGAGAGGTCGATGCTGTCGAGATAGAGGTTCGCGTCGGGCATGGAGTTCTTCCTACCCCAGACATTTGCATCCATGCAAGCAGTGCACGTGTAGCCACCCCGCTCGCGAGGCGATAGACTCGGCCTGCCACCATGAAGGAGGCCCGGACATGAAACCAATCACACTCGCAGCCTGCATCGCCCTCCTGCTCACCGCCTGCGATGAGCCGAGTCGCGCCGTGCCCCCCGCCGGCACCGCCCCGCCGGCCACCGCGTCCGCGGAGCCGGCCAGGAAGGTCGTCGAGATCCAGGGCCCGGCCCTCGAGGCGGGCCCGGGCGTCACCCTGGGCCGGTACGAGACGCGCTACCTCGACCCCGTGATCGAGGAGCTGCGCGAGGCGGACGAGGCGTGGAAGAAGGAGCAGGGAAAGGCGACGGGCGCGATCCGCGACAGGCAGGAGGAGCAGGAGGAGCAGGAGCGCAAGGACAAGAAGATCCTGAAGAGCTCCCTGCCCGAGGACCAGAGGCCGGCCTCGCCGGACGACTTCGAGACCGTGAACCACCAGCCGGTGCAGGCCCAGTACTACACGGGCACGTGCTGGTCGTTCGGCACGACCTCGTTTCTCGAGTCCGAGGTCGAGCGCATCACGAACAACCCCGTCAAGCTCTCGGAGATCGCGACCGTGTACTGGGAGTACCAGGCCAAGGCCGCACGGTACGTGCAGGAGAGGGGAGATTCGTTCTTCGTCGAGGGCTCGGAGTGCAACTCGGTGACCCGGATGTGGAAGGAGCACGGCGCGTGGCCGCTCGCGGCCTATCCCGGGGTCACGGGCGAGGACCCGCGCCACGATCACCAGCGGCTCTATCGCGAGATGAAGGCCGTGCTCACCGCCATGAACAAGAAGGACCTGTGGGACGAGACCACCGTGCTGTCGATGATCAGGGTCATCGAGGACAGGGAGCTGGGACGGCCTCCCGAGACGTTCGAGCACGAGGGCAAGACCATGACGCCCATCGAGTTCCGCGACGAGGTCCTGAAGATCGTTCCGGACGACTACGTGCAGTTCATCTCCACGCTCGAGATGCCGTTCTTCGTGACCGGGGAGTTCGACGTGCCCGACAACTGGTGGCACGACGACTCGTACCACAACGCGCCTCTCGAGGACTTCTACTCGGCGATCAGGGGCGCCATCACGAGCGGCTACTCCGTGGCCATCGCCGTGGACGTGTCCGAGCCGGGCAAGGACGCCGGGAACGACGTCTTCTTCGTCCCGGACTACGACATCCCGGGCGACCACATCGACCAGCTGGCCCGCGAGTACCGGTTCGCACACAAGGTCACGACCGACGACCACGCCGTGCATGTCGTGGGCTTCACCGAGCACGCGGGCCACGACTGGTTCCTCATCAAGGACTCGGGCCGCTCGGCGCGGCACGGCAAGCACGAGGGCTACTACTTCATGCGGGACGACTACGTCAGGCTCAAGGTGCTCTCCTTCATGGTCCACAGGGACGCCGTCGAGGAGCTCCTGGGCAAGTTTACCTGAAACATCCGGGCGGAAGGGTTGTCCACTGGAGAGGCGGCGGCAACATCCGGCAAAGGAGGAGACGATGATGAAACCACTGAAGAGAAGTGTGCTCGCGGGCCTGGCCATGTACCTGGCGCTCGCCTGCGCCACCACGAGCGGGCCGGCGAGGCCCACGTTCATGACCACCCACGTGACCCTGTACGACACGGGTCTCGCGCAGATCGAGCGGCAGGCCGACATCGTGGGTGCGAGCGAGCTCGAGATCGCCGTCGAGGTCGCCCACCTCGACGACCTGCTGGCGAGTCTCGTCCTGGCCACGGACAAGGACGTGAAGGTCAGGGGCGTGAAGTTCCCCGGCATCCAGAACCTGGGCCAGGCCCTGGCGTCCAGCGGGCTCGGCAACTCCATGATCGACGACTCGGGATCCCTGGCCGTGCCTGCCGATCTCCTCGGCTACGCCCGCGCCCTCATCGGCACGAGCGTGAGGCTCACCGACACGCACGGGAAGGTCTTCGAGGGCACGATCCTCGACGCCGTCATCCCGGACGAGACCCAGCTCAACTACACGATTCCCGAGGGAGGGCAGGTCGATCATCCCTCCCCCATCGTGCTCATGGTGACCGCGGGCGGTGCGCTCAACTGGATCCCGTTCGAGGACATCGCCCAGGTGGCGCCCACCTCCCAGCTCGAGGGCGCCTCCATCAAGAACTTCGCCACGGCCCTGGGAAAGGCGAACGGCTTTGCGGAGACCACGCTCGTCTTCGAGACCACCGCCGACTCCATGGGCAAGCTCGCGGCGAGCTACATCCGCCAGATCCCCATGTGGCGCATCCTCTACAAGCTCCGCGTGCAGGACGACAAGGTCATGCTCGAGGCCTGGGCCGTGGTGCACAACGACACCCCGGACGACTGGAACGACGTGTCCATGACCCTGATCTCGGGCCTGCCCAAGTCGTACGTCTTCTCCGTGGCCTCGCCGCGCTACATCCACCGCGACGTGGTCGAGGCGCCGGGGCAGCTCGGCGAGATGATGCCCCAGCTCGGCGCTGGCACGCCCGACACGCTCCTCTACACCTGGGACATGTACCGCGAGGGCGGTCTCGGCCTCATGGGCTACGGCGCCGGAGGCGGCGGCTCCGGCTACGGCTACGGCTCCGGCCACGGCAGCATCGGCACCGTCGGCTACGGCGGCGGCTACGGCGAGATGTCGAGCTCCCTCATCCAGGTGGGCGAGAGCGCGGCCGAGGAGACGATGGTGGCCGAGGTGGCCGAGGAGATCTCCACCTACACCGCCATGAACTCGGTGTCCCTGCCCTCGGGCACCACGAGCCTCGTGCCGCTCATCAAGCGCGAGCTACCGGGCGAGGCCTTCACGCTCCTGTCCCCGGGCCAGGATCCCTTGACCTGCGTGCGCATCGAGAACGGCACCGGGCTCGTGCTCCAGGCCGGCATGGCGAGCTTCTACATCGACGGCAAGTTCAGGGGGCAGGACGAGGTGGACCGGCTCGAGCCCTTCGACGTGCGCGTCCTGTGCTACGGCGGCGACATGGACGTGGCCTTCGAGGGGGAGTACGAAGTCGAGAACAAGTACACGGCGCTCGAGTGGAAGAACAAGGCCCTGTGGGTGCACCTCTTGCGCACCACCACCACCGACTACACCATCGAGAACTTCGCGGGCCAGCCGCGCGATCTGGCCATCGAGATCACGCACATCGAGAACGGCCGCGTGATCACACCCAAGGAGCTCCTGACCACCGACCTGGAGACCCGCCACCTCTACCCCTTCTCAATCGCGGCGCGTACCGAGCAGAAGGAGCGCACCATCGTCGAGGAGGGCTTGATGTCGTCCGTCTCCCTCATGGTCTCGCGCTTCGACTACTTCCTCGACGAGACGCCCATTCCCGAGAAGGACAAGGCCGTGCTCAAGGCGGCCCGCAAGTTCCTCGTGGAGAAGGAGAAGATCGAGAAGCAGATCCAGGACAAGCTGGACCTCATCGTGAAGGCGGAGACCGCCATCAAGTGGCAGAACGAGCTCCTCGGCAAGGTGCCCGAGATGCAGGGCAAGTCAAAGGGCGTGGACACGATCCTGTCCCAGATCATGAAGGCCCAGAAGA
>JAFDER010000564.1 GCA_019310245.1 Deltaproteobacteria bacterium | reverse complement strand
AAGAGGAGAGGTCAAGCTCGGAGTCATTGTCCGAGCCTCGAGACCTCAGATAGCACGATTATGACTCAAACGAGAGCGACGTGGGGAAAAAATGCGCGTCCCAAAGACCTGCAGGGAAGCAATCGTCCCGTCTATAAGACGCGCAACTCCGGAAGCAGCGCGATCTGCCTCTCAACCCGTCGTCTGTCTCGAATACGCGGACCGGGAAACGGGTGCCTCCCGGCGTTCCACCGACTCGAGCACCTCCATCTCCAGCGCCACATCGAGAGCGTCGGTCATGCTCCGAACCATCACGAACTCGATCCCTTCCCGGACCTCCGTGGGAACATCTGCGAGGTCAGGCTCGTTTCGCCGGGGCACGATGATGCGCTTGATGCCCGCCCGGTGGGCTGCGAGGACCTTCGACTTCATCCCGGTGATGGGAAGGACGCGGCCGCGAAGCGTGATCTCGCCCGTCATGGCAACGTCGTGGCGCACCTTCACTCCGGTGAGCAGCGAGGCGAGTGCTGCGAACATGGCCAGGCCCGCGCTCGGACCGTCCTTCGGCATGGCGCCTGCCGGTACATGGATGTGGATGTCCATCTTCTCGAACATCCCAGGGTCGAGATTGAAGCTTCTTGCATTGACCTTCATGTAGCTCATGGCGGCCCGCGCGGACTCCTTCATCACGTCACCGAGCCGGCCCGTGAGGAGCAGGTTTCCCTTGCCGCTCATCCTGGTCGCCTCGACGAAGATGATCTCGCCGCCGAAAGCCGTCCACACGAGGCTCGTGGCCACACCCGGGATCTCGAGGCGCTCGGCGATCTCGGAGAAGTACTTCCGCGGCCCGAGGTAGCTCGTGAGCAGCTCGTCGTCCACATCAAGGGGCATTTTCTCGGACACGAGCTTCTCCTCGGCCACCTCGACGGCAACGGCCCTGCACACGGCGGCGAGGTTGCGTTCGAGGTCGCGCACACCGGCCTCCCTGGTGTAGCTCTGCACGATCCGGTCGATGCGCTCGTCCGGGAGAAGGAACGTCCCGTCGGTGAGTCCATGCTCCTCGATCTGCTTCGGCAGGAGGTACTGGCGAGCGATGGCGAGCTTCTCGTTGAACGTGTAGCCGAGGATCTCGAGTACCTCCATGCGGTCCACAAGAGATGGTGGTATTGGTTCGAGCTGGTTCGCGGTGGTCATGAAAATGACCTGCGAGAGGTCGAACGGGATCTCCAGGTAGTGGTCGGAGAACGTGTTGTTCTGATCGGGGTCCAGCGCCTCCAGGAGGGCGGCCGCAGGGTCTCCCCTGAAATCCCTGCCGAGCTTGTCGATCTCGTCAATCATGAACACCGGGTTGCGGCTCCCGGCCTTCTTCATCATCTGGATGATCTTGCCCGGCAGCGCTCCGATGTAGGTGCGCCGGTGACCGCGGATGGCAGCCTCGTCGTGCACGCCCCCCAGGGATATGCGCACGAATTTGCGCCCCAGGGCGCGGGATATGGAGCGCCCCAGGCTCGTCTTGCCCACGCCGGGCGGCCCCACGAGGCAGATGATCGGCCCCTTCTTGTCGTCCTTGAGCTTCCTCACGGCAAGGTACTCGATCATCCGCCTCTTGATCTTCTCGAGCCCGTAGTGGTCCTCGTCGAGGATCTCCCGCACGTGCGGAATGTCCATGTTGTCCTGGGTGATGTGGGCCCAGGGCAGGTCCAGGATCCAGTCCAGGTAGTTGAGTGTCGTGGTGAACTCGGGGCTTCCCAGCTGCATGCCCCTGAGCCGCCTGAGCTGCTTGCGGGCCACCTCATCCGCTTCGGGAGGGAGATCCTTCTCGCGGAGGCGCTCTCCAAGGCCGTCGAGATCGCCATCGTCCTCTATCCCTTCGCCCAGCTCCTGCTTGATAGCCTTGAGCTGCTGGCGCAGAACGTACTCGCGCTGGCTTCTGCCTACCTCCTCTTCCACCTCGGCATGGAGACGCGCTTTCATGTCGAGGACCTTGACCTGCCGTTCCATGAGGTTGAGAACGTGCCTGAGGCGTGACTTCACCTCGTCAAGGCGCAGGATGTCCACTCGTTTCTCGAGGGGTATGTCCAGGTTCGAGGCGAGGAGGTCCGCGACCTGTCCCGGCTCTTGCACCGTCTCGATCAGCTTGGCCACATCCTTGTTGACGACGGGCATCAGCTTCAAGGCCTCCTTGCCCATCTTCCTGACCCGGATGTGCAGAGCCCTGGTCTCCACGTCGTCCTCGATGATCTCATCGACGAGGTGGATGTCCGCAAGGAGGTAGGGGGTTGTCTGGACGATCTTCTTGAGGCGGATCCTGGCGACGCCCCGGAGGAACACCGTGTAGGTTCCCGAGGTTCGTTTGACCACCTTGAGAACACGTGCGACGCATCCGTGGGGAAAGAGGTCGCGCCTGCCGGGATCGTTCACGTCCGGCTTCTTCTGGGCGAATACGGCCATGCAGGGGTAGACGTTGTTCTCCATGGCGCGGATGACACGCACCGACTTGGGTCTCCCCACGTCGAACGGAGCCTCG
>JAFDER010000135.1 GCA_019310245.1 Deltaproteobacteria bacterium | reverse complement strand
GCCGACCGGCCCGACGACGCGCTCTTCCACTTCCGCCGCGCCGCCCATGCCTACGCACCCCTCAACCCGTGGAACGAGGCGGCGTACGACCGGCTGTGGCAGATGGGCCGCAAGGCCGAGCTCTCCGGCGACCAGGACAGGGCCCTGATGGCCTACAGGGCGATCCGCTCGTCCATCCTCGCCGCGCGCTCCTTCTACACGCCGCACACAGACCGCCTCGAGGAGGTGGATGGACGCATCGCGAGGCTGATGGCCCGGCTCCCACCCCCGCCCGTGGACAGGGGCAAGAGCGAGGCCCAGCGCACGAAGGAGCATCTCGAGCTTCTCCGCGACACGCCGCAGCCGGATCCCCTCTGGTCCCTGCTGCTGATCATCGGGTTCGCTGGCTGGGTCTCCGCCTGCGTGAGCTTCATCGTCCTGGGTCTCGACAGCGGTCTCGGCCTGCGCAGGCGCCCCGCCGCCATCTCGGGAGCCGTTTTCGCGGCCGGCCTCGCTCTCTGGCTCGTGGGCCTGCTGCTCGCCTGATCAGAGCCTGACGGGGATCTTGCGGTCGATTGCGATCTCCTGGAGGTTTGCCCGCGTCCTGTAGGCCAGAAGCTCCACCCCGCGTCCCGCGGCTGTCGCAAGGAGCCGAGCGTAGTGCGGATCGATCTCGTCGGCCGGGCTCATCGAGGTGCAGTCCGCGCGGTTGACGACAAAGAGCATGACGGCGCGTTCTCCATGGCGTGCGATCCGCATGAGCTCTCGCAGGTGCCTGGCTCCGCGCGCGGTCACGGCGTCGGGAAACAGCGCACGCCTGCCGCGAGCCAGCGTGACGTTCTTGACCTCGACCCAGCATCGATCGGCATCGCGCTCGAGGAGGAAGTCCAGCCGGCTGGAAGCGCCGGCTGGGATCTCGCGGCGCAGGCAGGGGTATCCCCTGAGCGGGCCGATGCGGCCAGAGGTGATCGCCTCCGATGCGATGTGGTTGGTGCGCCACGTGTTCACCCCGACCCACGTGCGGCCGATGAGCGCGAGTTCCCAGGTCCAGGCGAGCTTGCGCCCGTTTCCTTGCTGACGAGAGAGAGCGACGCGTCCTCCCGGCAGCGCCGTCTCGAGCATGGATCCGGTGTTGGGAACGTGGGCCGTCACCATCCTGCCACCGCACAGCGTGACGTCCGCGAGGAAGCGCTTGTAGCGGCGCACGAGAGTTCCCGTCACGAGTGGCGTCTCGAACTTCATGGGGATCTGGACAATAGCCCGAACGGTGCGGGGCGCAAGAGACGGGTTGAAACGGCCGGGCAGGAACGATAGGCTCTCACGGACTTGAACGAAAGGAGCGGACCATGGGACAGAAGATCATCGCGACATTCAACACCACGATGGGCTCTTTCGACATCGAGCTCTTCGAGGATAAAGCACCGAAGACCGTCGCCAACTTCGTCGGGCTCGCCGAGGGGACCAAGCAGTGGACGGATCCCAAGGACGGTCAGTCAAAGAACGAGCGGTTCTACGACGGGCTGAATTTCCACCGCGTCATCCCCGACTTCATGATCCAGGGCGGATGCCCAATGGGCACGGGCACGGGCGGGCCGGGCTACCGGTTCGAGGACGAGTTCGATCCGGGCCTCAAGTTCGACAAGCCGGGACTGCTCGCCATGGCCAACTCGGGCCCCAACACGAACGGGAGCCAGTTCTTCGTCACGGACGCGCCCACTCCCCACCTCAACCAGAAGCACACGATCTTCGGCGAGGTCGTCTCCGGCCTCGACGTGGTCAAGAACATCGCCCACACGCAGTCGGGTCCGCAGGACAAGCCGCAGACGCCCGTGGTCATCAACGCGGTCACGATCGCGCGCAAGTAGCCCCGCTTCCCCCTGCCACACCCCCGCTGCCCCGCGCCCCCGTATCCCTGAGCCTGTCGAAGGGCCCACGGCTTCCAGGCCCGGCGACCCAGCGGGCGGAGGCTGCCCATGGCCCTGAGCAGCCTTCGAGCGGTGGCGGGACCCACGTGGGGGATGTCCGTGAGCCTCGAGCCCAGGGACTGCTTCGAGCGGACCTTGCGGTGGTAGCTCACGGCGAAGCGGTGGGCCTCGTCGCGAAGCTTGACGATGAGCGTGAGGGGCGAGGTGGGCCCGCGGACGGGCAGGCCCGTGGCCCGGCCGGGGAGGTAGATCGTGTCGTAGGTCTTCTCCGGCTCGTCCTTGACCCTGTCCCCCGCCTCGGATGCGATGCGTTCCTTGACGCGCCTGCGGACCTCGGCCGCCTCCCGGCGGCGACGGTCCTTCGCGATGGCGGCCAGGGCCACGCCCTCGATGCCCAGCTCGCGGATCACCTCGCGTGCGATCCCGAGCTGTCCCTTGCCGCCGTCCACCACGAGCAGGTCGGGAGGCTCCCAACCGTCCTCGTGCGTGCGGCGGAACCGCCTCGAGAGCAGCTCGTGCATGGCCGCGTAGTCGTCCCCCGCGGCGGCCGTGCGGATCTTGAAGCGCCTGTAAAGCGAGGTGCACGGCGTGCCGTCGATCATGACGGACATGGAGCCCACGGTCTGCCTCCCCGACGTGTGCGAGATGTCGACGCACTCCATGCGCGAGGGCTGGCCGGGAAGCGAGAGCTTCGCCTGAAGCCTCTCGAGCTTCTCCACGGCCGGATCCTCGAGCCTGTCCCACTGGGCGATGATGCGCTCGGCGTTCTCCCTGGCCAGCGAGACGATGTCCTTCTTGGCCCCACGCCTCGGCACGAGGAGCTTGACCTTGCGGCCGTGGATCTCGGCGAGCACGGCCTCGAGGCGCTCGCGTTGCTCCAGCCTGCAGGGGACGAGGATCTCGTGGGGCAGCGTGCGGTCCGCGGCGTAGTACTGGCCCACGAACGAGGCGACGATCTCCGCGTCCGGGAGCTCCGTCCGTCTCAGTCTCTCCTTCCGCATGCCCACGAGCCGACCCCTGCGGAAGAACAGGATCGCGAGAGCCACCCGATCTCCGGCCCTGGCCAGGGCCAGGGCGTCCTGGTCGATTCTCGTGATCGCCGTGACCCTCTGCGTCTCCCGCGTGGCCTCGATCCGCTGGAGCCGGTCACGCACCTCGGCGGCCTCCTCGTAGGCCATCTGCGCGGAGAGCCTCTCCATCTCCTGCGTGAGGCCCTTGACGAGGTCGTCCACCCGGCCCTCGAGATACATGAGGGCCTGCTTCACGTTCCTCATGTACGCGTCATGGTCCACGTCCAGGGTGCAGGGCGCGAGGCAGCGGCCGATCTCGTGCTGGAGGCAGGGCCTCGTGCGCGCGGCGAAGTTCGAGTCCTTGCAGGAGCGCAGCTTGAAGTGCCGGCCGAGGAAGCGCGCCAGCGAGCGTGCGGTCCTGGCGGAGTGGTACGGCCCGAAGTACCGCGCGCCGTCGGGTCCGGGCCTCCGGCTTAGCTCGAGCTTCGGCCAGCGGGCCCGCATGTCGAGCCTGATGCACAGGTAGTCCTTGTCGTCGCGCAGACGGACGTTGTAGCGCGGCTGCCTCTCCTTGATGAGCGTGTTCTCGAGGAGCAGGGCCTCGCGGTCGCCTGCCGTGGCGATCGTCTCGATGTCGCGGACGCTGCGCCTGATGTGATGGATGAGGAAGCGGGTGTCGCTCGAGGACGGGGTGAAGTACTGCCTCACGCGCTTGCGCAGGCTCCTGGCCTTGCCCACGTAGATCGTCCTGCCCCTGGCGTCGAGAAAGATGTACACGCCTGGAGCGTCCGGCAGGCTGTCCAGCGTCTTCCTGATCTCCGGGGAGGGCTCCATCCTCCTCACATCATGAGACAGGAGGGCTCGTGAAGACAAGGCGGCCCAGGACGTCGTCGAGCCTTTCGAGGAGAGGTGCGGCCCCCTCGCGCGTGCGCGACGACAGGGCGACGCCGCCGGTCAGCGCGACGAGGCGGTCCAGGACGTCCGGGTCCGCCCTGTCTGTCTTGTTGACGCCCACGATCCTGGGGATGGAGCCGAGCCCCATGTCGCCGAGGATCCCCTCGACCGCTGCCAGGTGCATGTCGGCTTCCGGATTGCTTGCATCGAGGAGGTGGATGATGACCGCGGCATCGGAGATCTCCTCGAGGGTGACCCTGAAGGCGCTCATGAGCGTCGCGGGCAGCCGCCGGATGAACCCGACGGTGTCCGCCAGGACGAGAGTGCGGCCCGAGGCCAGCCTCAGCCTGCGCGTCGTGGAATCCAGCGTGGCGAAGAGTCTGTTCTCCGCGGGGACGTCCGAGCCCGTGAGCGTGTTGAGCAGCGTCGACTTGCCCGCGTTCGTGTAGCCCACGAGCGCCGCGAGCGGGACGCCGGAGAGCTGGCGGCGCTTGCGCCTCTGGCGTCTCTGCCTGGCCAGCTTGTCGATGCGGTCCTCGAGCCGCGCCACGCGCTCGCGCACCCGACGACGGCCGATCTCCAGCTTCGTCTCGCCGGGTCCGCGCCCACCGATGCCCCCCGTCAGCCGGCTCAGGGCGTCGTCGCGCTCCACGAGCCTTGGCATCATGTACTTGAGCTGGGCCAGCTCCACCTGGAGCTGGCCATCGTTCGTGCGCGCCCGCTGGGCGAAGATGTCGAGGATGAGCTGGGTCCGGTCGATGACCCGCATGTCCGTGAAGGCCGAGATGGCACGCGCTTGCTTCGGGGTGAGGTCATGATCGAAGATCAGGACGTCCGCGTCGTCCGTGATCGAGCGGGTGATGATCTCGAGCAGCTTGCCCTTGCCGACGATCGTGTTCGGGTCGAGCCTGGAACGCCGCTGGTGGATCCTGCACGAGACGCTCACCCCCGCGCTCCTCGAGAGGCTGTCGAGCTCCTCGAGGCCCGCCACGCCCAGGCTGGACCGACTCGTGCTCGCTCCGACGAGGATGGCGCGTCCGTCCTTTCCAGCCGGCAGATCCGTCCTTGCCCGGCGGAGCTCCTCCTCGAGCGCGGCGACCATGTCCTGGAAGTCGAGGTTGAAGGCGGACAGGGGCGTGGGGCCGAGCTTCTCGTACGGATCCGGCGTCCCCGGAGCGTACACGGGGTAGATGGCGTTGACGTGCGGGTTGGTGCGGGTGGCGTCCGGCATGAGGGCTGCGACGAGGTCCAGCCGCAGCCGCGTGAGATCCAGTATGTCATCCAGGTCGAGAAGCTCGCCTCCCGGATGCGTGTGCACGAGACGCAGGCCGCGCAGGCGGCTGTGGCCGGCGCGCTCGCGGCCCAGGTCGGGGATCCACACCCGTGAGGCGTCGCCCACGATGACGTGCGTGATCCTGCCCGTGCGATCGACGAGGATCCCCACCTGCCGGTCCGTCTCGAGGCTGAGGGCGATCATGCGATTTGCCACGAGCGGGACCACGACGGCGTTCTGGTCGATGCGCCTCTTGTAGAGATGCTCCAGGTCGCGACGCTGACGGGGCTTGAGCCCGACCGTGTTTCCGTGGACCGTCTTCAATCGCCGAGCTCCCCGGCGGTCCGCAGGTGGGTTTCGCTGCGCAGGAGGCCGGGCTGCAGCGACGCGGGAGGCGGGCTCAGCGTGGATGCGAACCGTTCCAGCCTCGCGGTGCTCCGCTCGACGCGGTCCCTGAACGACGGGCTTCTCGCGGCCTCCCTCGCGAGCGCGTCGACCGCCGCCTCCTGGCTCTCACGCGTGGCGCACACGAGCAGCGCATCGCACCCCGCCTCGACGGCAAGGACGGCCGCCTCGGCCACGTCGTGGCGCCGCGTCACCGCGCCCATCTCCAGGTCGTCCGTGACCACCAGGCCGTCGAAGCCGATCTCGCCGCGCAGGATGGTGTCCACTATGCCGGGCGTGAGCGAGGCCGGCCTCCTGGCGTCGGCCTCCGGAACGAGCAGGTGAGCCACCATCACGGCTCGCGTGCCGGCCTCGCACGCCGCCCTGAACGGCGGGATGTGGCGGCTCCTGAGCCTCTCCATGTCCCCGTCCGCGAGCGGCAGGTCCACGTGGCTGTCGCACGACGCATCCCCGTGCCCCGGGAAGTGCTTGACGCATCCCGCGACCCCCGAGGACTCGAGGCCGCGGAGCCAGGCGAGCGCCGCGCGTGCCGCACGCTCCTGGTCCCCGGCGAATGCGCGGTCGCCGATCACGCCGTCCATGCTCTCCTGGACGTCCAGCACGGGCGCGAAGTCCATGTTGATGCCCACCGCGGCCATCTCCACGCCCATGGCCCGACCGGCGGCCTCGATCGACCCGCGCGCCGCCTCCGCCATCCTTCTCGCCGGGGGGAAGGCCGTGAAGTGGGGCTCCCGGAGCCGGGCGACGCGTCCTCCCTCCTGGTCCACGGCCACCGGCAGGACGCCTCGACCCTCGTGCCGTGCGCTCGCCTCCCGGGACAGGGCGAGGACCTGCCCGGGATCCTCGACATTGCGACCGAACAGGACGATGCCGCCGCAGCGGCCCTGCCCGATGAGCGTGCCGAGCCATCCGGGCAGACGTGTCCCGTCGAATCCTCGCCAGATGAGTTTTCCTGGGTGGTGTTGCAAATGCGGAAAGGGGTGCCTAGAAGTTCTCCCAGTCGATGTCTTCCTCGCTCTCCTCCTCGACGATGGCCTGCTTGGCCTTGTCGCCCTTCTTCTGCACCTCAGGGGGCTTTGGCCTGAGAAAGGCCATCACGCTGCCGAGGATGAGCACGACGATGAGCGCCACGAGGGGCACCACGATGTTTGTCTTCGCCGACTTGGCTTCCCACTTGGAGAGATCTCCCATACGGCCCCTCCTGCCTGAAATTGGCGGATTGATTAGAGCAAAATGCATCCCTGTTGTCAACAACCAGGTTCCCTGCCGTCCGGAGGGACGATCATGCAGGTGCTTGTCTTGCGGAACGGGCTGATTATAGTGATCTTCTCGGCTGCCCAGCCGCGGCGATCGGAGGAGCAATGGCCGGAAACGACGATCCCAGGAGCACGAGTCTCGACGCACTCTACCGCCCCAGATCCATCGCCGTGATCGGCGCCTCTCGCCGCAAGGGGGCCATCGGATTCGAGATCACGCGCAACCTGATCAACTACGAGTTCCCGGGGGCCGTGTATCCCGTCAATCCCAACGCGCAGACGGTCCACTCCATCAGGTGCCACAAGTCCGTCCTCGCCATCCAGGACGATGTGGACCTGGCCTTCATCGTGGTTCCCCGGCCCCTCGTGCTCAGGGCCGTCGAGGAGTGCGGGATCAAGGGCGTCAAGGCCATCGTCGTCATCACGGCCGGCTTCAAGGAGACGGGCGTTGAGGGCGAGAGCGAGGAGGCCGCCATCCTGGAGGCCGTCAGGAAACACGGGATGAGGATGCTCGGACCCAACTGCATGGGCCTCATCAACACGCATCCCGAGCGGCAGCTCAACGGAACGTTCGCGCGGCAGACGCCGCTGATGGGCCGCGTGGGGTTCATGTCCCAGAGCGGGGCCCTCGGCGTGGTGCTCCTCGACTACGCGAGCCGCATGAACCTCGGCTTCTCGATGTTCGCCTCGGTGGGGAACAAGGCCGACGTCTCGGGCAACGATCTCGTCGAGTACTGGGAGAACGATCCCGACACGGACGTCATCTGCCTCTACCTGGAGGGCTTCGGCAACCCGCGCAAGTTCATCCCGCTGGCCCGGCGCGTCACGCGCAGGAAGCCGATCGTGGTGGTCAAGAGCGGCAGGACCCTCCAGGGCGCGCAGGCCGCCTCGTCGCACACGGGCGTCCTCGCCCGGACCATGGAGGCGGGCACCCAGGCGCTCCTCGAGCAGAACGGCATCCTGCGGGTGAACACGGTGAGGCAGATCTTCGACGTGGCCAAGGCGCTCGTCGCGGGCCGGTATCCCAAGGGTGACCGCATCGGCATCGTGACGAACGCGGGAGGCCCTGGCGTTCTCATCACCGATGCCATGGTGCACATGGGCATGAAGGTGCCGGCGTTCACCGCCGAGACCCAGAAGAAGCTCAGGGCCCACCTGCCCCTCGAGGCGGCCGTCGGCAATCCGGTGGACATCATCGGCTCGGGCGACGCGGAGAGCTACCGGCACTCCCTGGACGCGGTGGGTTCGGATCCGAACGTCGACGCCCTCATCGTCGTGTTCGTTCCGCCGGTGATGGTGAGCGTGAGCGAGGTGTCCCGGGCGATCCTCGAGGCTCGGCACAAGATCGAGATTCCCATGCTCACGTGCATCATGGGCGGGACGGGCGACGAGGAGATCCTGGCAGAGCTGGACCACAGCGGAGTTCCCAACTACGAGTTCCCGGACGCGGCGGCCGTGGCCATGTCCAGCCTCGTCAGGTACGCGCAGCTGCGCGCTCGCCCCGCCGGCACGCTCAGGACGTTCGACGTGGACGCCGGCGCCGCCTCGCGTGCGGTCGCCTCCGCTCGTGCGCGCGGCGGCGGCTGGCTCGGGGAAGAGGAGGTCAGGACCCTGTTCGAGGCGTACGGCATCCCCTTCGTCGAGAGCGCCAGGGCCGCCGACAGGGACGAGGCCGTGAAGGTGGCATCCCGGGTGGGCTACCCGGTCGTGCTCAAGGTGGACTCGCCCGACGTTCTTCACAAGACGGACGTGGACGGCGTCCAGGTCGACGTGAGAAGCGACGAGGAGGTGGCGAGCGGCTTCGATCGCATGCTCGAGGCGGTCCGCGAGGCACAGCCCGATGCACGCGTGGAAGGCGTGATCGTGCAGCCGATGCTCAAGAAGGGCAAGGAGGTCATCCTGGGCATGACGCTGGATCCGTCCTTCGGGCCGCTCATCATGTTCGGCCTGGGCGGCATCTTCGCGGAGGTGCTGCGCGACGCCTCGTTCCGCATCGCGCCTCTGACCGATCTGGACGCCCGGGAGATGGTCGAGGGTCTGCGCGGCGAGGCCTACCTGCGCGGCGTGCGCGGGGAGGGCCCCGTGGACTTCGAGGGGCTCGCGGAGATCCTCATGCGGCTCTCGCAGCTCGTCATGGACTTCCAGGAGATCGAGGAGTTCGACATCAACCCCTTCCTCGCGTGCCCCGAGGGGCAGGTGTCCGCGGCCGTGGATGCCCGCGTGCGGATCGCGGATTCCTTCCCGTCTCCATGACCCCGGGGCGGGTCGCAACAGCCGGGAATGAAACGCGAATCGAGCCCGCCGGGGAGAACGGCCCGTTCATCGTTCCGGCGGGTGCGACAGTGCTTGACCCCCTATCGGCCCCCTGCTAACTTTGCGTTCCCGCGAGCAGAGATCGATCCTTTAATCGACGTCCACGTGGAGGAACCACTCATGCTACTCGAGGGAAAGACTGCCATCGTGACGGGCGGAAGCCTGGGCATCGGGAGCGCCATCGCCGTTGTGCTGGGACGCGAGGGGGCGAACGTCGCGCTGAACTACCGCAAGCACTCCGAGGAGGCCGAGAGGGTGGCGGGCGAGGTCGGGGCCGCGGGCGGAAAGGGCATCGCCGTGCAGGCCGACGTCTCGAACTTCGACGACGCGCAGGCGATGGTGGCCAGGGTGAGGGAGACGTTCGGCGGGCTCGACATCCTCGTCAACAACGCGGGCGTGAACCGCGACCGGACCATCTGGAAGATGAGCGAGGAGGAGTGGGACACGGTCATCGCGATCAACCTGAAGGGTTACTTCAACTACATCCGCGCGGTGGCTCCCGTGTTCAAGGAGCAGAAGAGCGGAAAGATCGTCAACGTCACGTCGATCAACGGCCTGAGGGGCAAGTTCGGGCAGTCCAACTACTCGGCCTCCAAGGCGGGCATCATCGGCCTGACCAAGGCCGTGGCCAGGGAGCTCGGCGCGTTCAGCGTGAACGTCAACGCCGTGGCGCCGGGCCTGATCGAGACCGAGATGATGAAGCAGGCGCCCGAGAAGGTGAAGGAGATGGCCCTGTCCGAGATCGTCCTCAAGCGGCTCGGCCAGCCCGGGGAGGTCGCCGACGTGATCGTGTTCCTGTGCTCCGAGAAGGCCCGGCACATCACCGGCGAGGTCATCAACGTCTCGGGCGGACAGTACATCTAGGCATATCCCTTAAAAAGCCCTAGCCGGAGGAATCACGCATGGAACTCAAGGACGTCGTCGTCATCAGCGGTGTGCGCACGCCGATGGGAAGGTTCGGGGGGAGCCTCAAGGACATGCCCGTCTGGGACCTGGGCGCGACGGCCATCAAGGCCGCCGTCGAGCGGGCGGGAGTCGAGGGCGCGGAGATCGCCGAGGTCATCTACGGCTCGTGCCGGCAGGCCGGCAACGGCCCCAATCCGGCACGCACGGCCTCCGTCAAGGGAGGCGT
>JAFDER010000134.1 GCA_019310245.1 Deltaproteobacteria bacterium | reverse complement strand
CCACTCACCGTCGCAGGGAGCAGGTGCCCCGATCACGCGGCGATGATCTCCACCGCCGCGAGCGGCGAGTGCAACTCCTGCCACGGGCCGGGAGCCCGCATCCACCTGCCCTGAGTCCGTCCGAGACGGCTTCCGCTGCATCTCCAGAAACTGAATGGCAAGTGTCTGCGGTTGTCTCTGATTCGATAATAATAATGATTGGTTGTAGGTAGGGAGCCTGTCCCCTGCTAGAAGCCGGTGTTGTCGATCTGGTAGAGGCCGCCTCCCGTGGAGGCGCTGTCGATGATGACGTAGTAGAGGCCCGGCGCGTACGACCGGGAGATGGAGGACGCCCCGGGCGTGGTGAGCATGCACCCCGTGCCGGTGTCGTTGCAGGCGACCTCGGTGCTCACGTCGTCGCATACGTCGCGTACCGCGAGGACCGTGTCGTAGTCCGTGTAGGAGTTGCACGTCGAGAGCGTGCCGGTGGTGGTCGCGTCCACGTAGACGAAGTAGACGTGGTCGCTGCCCGAGCCGCCGCAGGTGTTCGTGAAGTTGTTGAGCATCGAGCTCGTCGTCCCCGTCTCCGGGTTGTCGTTGAGCGGCCGGGGGTCGGAGCAGCGGTTGCCGTGCGCCGTGCCGATGGATGAGTAGAAGTCGAGCCTGTAGTCGCCGTCACTCGTGGTGCCCCATCCGTCGAGGGTGATGTAGTAGGTGCCGGCGGGCAGCACGTTGATCTGGACGTCCTCCTGCCAGAGTCCTGAGCCGAACGTGTCCGAGTCGTCCTCGCACGCCACGTCCGTGCCGCCACACGTGGTGCTCATGTAGATCACCGTGTCGAACGAGCTGCCCCACGTGGAGATGAACACGTCCGAGGCGGAGGTGAGCGTGAAGGTGAAGTAGACGTCGGGGCCGTAGCCCATGCAGCCGCTCCTGCCGGGCGAGTTGTTCGTGGCGAGATCCGTGTTGCCAGTGAAGCTGCCGCCTCCCGTGATGTCGGTGGGGCTCGAGCAGGTGTCGTTCGCCGGCGGGCCGGTGCACCCGTCGTCGGCAACGCCGCTGCAGTCGTCGTCGCAGCCGTTGCCGCACGTCTCGTGCGCGGCGCAGCAGTCGCCGTACGTGCACGTGGTCCCGCACTCCTGCATCCCGGCGGTGCCGCACACGGTAGTGCACGAGGAGGGGGCACTGCCGAGCACGCAGTCGAACGCCTCGTCGGGCCCGTCGTTGCAGTCGTCGTCCTCGCCGTTGCAGATCTCCTCGGGCGGGACGCAGTCGGCCCACAGGCAGTCCGCACACGTCTGCGTGCCGGTGCTCCCGCACGTGGTCGTGCAGCTCTGGGTGACCGTCCCCTCGCAGTCCTCGTGGGCCGTCCACACGAAGCCGTCGCCGCAGTCCGCGTCCGTGCAGTCGTTGAGGCAGGCGTCCGTCTGCACGTCGTTGCCGTCGTCGCACTCCTCGCCCGCCTCGGGGATGCCGTTGCCGCACTCGGTCTCCACGTCCGTCTCGACGGGCGGGTCCGTGGGGCTCGTGTCCTCCGACGGGTCCGGCAAGCCGTCCGCGGGCGAGTCGGCCGGTGCGTCAGCGCTCATGTCCGCGGCCGGGTCGGGCGTGCCGTCCGATCCATCCGCGTCGCCGGCGTAGCGCTTGACCGGGCCGCAGGCAAGGAGCATCGCCGCGAGGACGAGCAGGGACGGTGTGATGGTCCGTGTCATGACTGCCCCCTCGTTGGTGAGGTCGTTACGAACAGTTTAGTACCTAGCACGGCTTTGCCGTTCACGCACACGGCCGGGTCGACAGGAAACGCACGGAATCCGGGCAATTGCGTGTGATGCCGGGGATCTACTGCCAGGTGAGCACGGGCCAGCCGCGGATGCGCGCCTGCGCCCGAAGGAACGGGTCCGGGTTCACCGCCCGGGGGTGGCCCACCGCGAGGAAGACGGGCATGTCCGTGACGGAGTCCGAGTAGAAGAAGCTCTTCTCGAGGTCGATCCCGACCTCGCGCGCCAGCCGCCTGGCGAGCGTGACCTTGCCGCTGCCGTAGGCCAGCGGGTAGATGGGGCGGCCCGTGAAACGCCCGTCGACCACCTCCAGGCGCGTGCACAGGATGTGCTCGATGCCGAGGTGCTCGCCGATCTCCTCGGCGAGGTAGTCGGCCGCGCCGCTCAGGATCACGAGAATCTCCCCGCGGCCGCGGTGCCACTCGATGCTCTCGCGCGCCGGATCGGAGATGAGGCCCAGCACCTCGTCGCGGCACCACTCCTTGACCAGGTCGCGCATGATGGCCTCCTCCTGGCCGGCCACGGTGGAGACGGCGGCCTCGGCCACCTTCTCGAAATCGATCCACCCGAGGTTGTACTGCGTGTACCACCAGAGCACGGAGGCCATGTCCCTCATGCTCGTCATGCCCTTGCGGCGCAGGAAGCGCATGTACAGGGGCGTGGTGTTGCGCCTGAAGACGGTCTTGTCCAGGTCGAAGAATGCTGCGCCCTTCATCCGAAGTACCCTTCGGCAAGTATATCCGAAAAGAAGTTCGCCGAGGCATGGAAGAGCACCGGCCCCACCAGGCTCCCGCGCCTCTCCTTGAGCCACCCGAAGACGAGGGCCGGGAAGAAGGTGGCGAGCCTGTCCACCCTCATGTCCGTGAGGAAGTGGCCGGCGGCGAAGAGCGCCGCCGTGATGACCACGGCCCAGCCCACCTGCGTGCCGAGGATGCGGATGCGCCCCCGCAGCACGCGCCCCAGCCGCTGCTGGACGAAGCCGCGGTACAGGAACTCCTCGGGCAGGGCCACGACCAGGATGTGCGTGGCCGCGAGCTGCCACAGCGGCCACGGCAGGTCCCAGTCGATGCCCGTGCGCACCCGCCACCACAGGCGGAAGCCGATGAAGAAGGCCGGGAAGATCACCATGGCGAGGATGGCAACGTCGAGCAGCTCGCGAGGCCATTGCCCGAGCGAGAGGCCGTAGTCCGCCGGGTGCTCCTTCCTGCGCTGGATCGCCGCCCAGGTCAGGAGCAGGAACACGATCCCCACGATCCCGGTGGCGTTGCCGTCGATGAACGGGTGGACCGGCTTGAGCAGGACGACGCACACGGCCGCGACGAGGCTCACGGCCACGAGAACGAGCGGCTCCAGGATGTCGCGGCGCGATGCTGCCCCGTCGGCCATGCATCCCTTGTACCCGAAGCGTGCGGGTTTTTCGAGGCGACGAGGAAACTTTTGGCCGCGGCCGGACGATGAGCAGGTGAGGACGAGGAGGTCAGCATGGACGGCACGGCAGGCTACGACCACAGGCTCGACGCGGCGCTCCGGGAGCACGCCGAGCAGGAGAGTGCCTACGATGAGCTACTCTCGCGCCACGGACTGACGCGCGAGGCGGTGGCCCGGGCCGGCGAGGGCCGGTTCATCGCTCCCGGACGCAGGGCCCTTCTCGCCGCGGCCAAGGACGCGGTGGACGATGTGGCCCCGCCGGCCGTCACCCATTGTTCCGAGGCGGTGCCGCCCCACGCGGTGTCCGTTTAAAGCCATGAGGAGGAAGTCATGACTATCGAGGTGAACCACACGGGAGCGGCGGGAAACTATCCGCAGGCAGGCTTTGGCGGCGACATGGCGGACATCGCGTTCGCCCTGGCCGCCTTCCAGCTCGACGGGCTGGATGCGGACCTGGGGTTCCGGCTGCAGACCATGAAGCAGCTGATGGCGATCAAGAACGCCGTCAGGGAGAAGATCGCGTCCCTGCAGGAGGTCCTCAAGGATCTGCCGAAGAGCGACTCCAGGACCTGGATCGACGCGGATCTGGCGACCCGGTCCGAGTTCGCCTGGGACGTGGCGGACGGGTGCGTGAGGGACGGCGGGGCCCGCGTGTTCGTCGAGGGCAAGATCCAGGTGTGCCTCGACGAGGACAGAGGCGCCCTGGTGCCCCGGCGCGAGGGCGAGAGCATGGAGGAGGCGATCGAGCGCGCCGGCCTGATCGTGGAGGAGTCGCCCGACTCCTACTCCCATGTCTGGGTCAAGGTGGACCGCAGCGAGGTGGAGACCGAGATCGCCCGGCTCCAGGGCAAGCTCGACGAGCTGTCGGGCGAGGGCGAGATCGGGCTCCTCGCGATCAACAGGCTGCTGGGCAAGCGCAGCCAGGCGCTGCAGCTGGCGAGCAACGTGATGAGCTCGGCCCACCAGGGGGCCATGGGCATCATCGCGAACATCAAGTGACGCGAGTTTTTCCCGAAGTGGCGTGATTGTCACGCCCGCCCCGTACTCTGGTCGTGAAGTGGCGCCAAGGCGCCTGGAAAGCGGAGGTCATCATGGAGAACCAGCACCAGCCGGCGAACGATCCGGCCCGCATGCAGAGGATGTACAGGACGGCGTCCCGGCTCCTGAACACGGGAAAGACCGAGGATGCCCTCACGGTGATCGAGTATCTCACCATCCTCGAGCCCACACGGCCCGAGTACTGGCTGGCCGGGGGCGTGGCCCGCATGCGCATGGGCCATCTCGACCAGGCCTCGGCCTCTTTCCAGGTGGCCGAGGCCGCGGACGACCGCGACCCGGTGCCGGTGCTTCTCAGGGCCTTGTGCCGGCTGCGCCAGGGGCTTGCCACCGAGGGCATGGCCGCGCTGAGGCACGCCCACAGCCTGGCGCTCGCATCGGGCACGCGCTCGTGGGTCACGTCCGCCATCGAGCGGCAGCTCGACGCCGCGGATGGCCTCACCTCCAGCCACGCCGCCGCCTAGGTGCCGCGATGAGGGTGTCGGCTGCCTCTGTCACGGTTCCGCTCCAGGCCCTGAGCCCCGCCGCCCGCACGAGTGCGGGGGCCGGCCGCGCCGATGCGGCTCCGGACCAGGGTGATGGGGTCCTGCACAGGGTGATGATCGAGATGATGCGGCAGGCCGATGCTGACGCGTCGGTCAGCACGACCCGCATCCGGCGCCGCAGCCGCGAGGCCGCGGAGGCGCGCACGCGCATCCTGCGCGAGATCCACAAGCAGGCCAGGGCGCGGCGCAGGGGCCGGCGCTGGGGGGTCTTCAAGAAGTTCCTGCTCGCCGTCGGAGCCGTCGTCGGCGCGGCGGCCGCGATCGTGGCCTCACCGTTCACCGGAGGGGGCTCCCTGGCCGCCTACGTTGGCACGGCACTGGGCGTCACCGCGGCCGTGGCCGGCGCCGCCGGCGCCGCGGGAGGGATCGCACAGGGCGTGCTGGGCGCGCGGGCCGGTCTTGCCGGCGTGCGATCCGAACGGGCCTCGGGGGAGCTGGGCGATGCCATGCGCGACGTGGAGCGCGACGCGGCGCAGGCGTGCGATCTCCTGGACCATGCCTCCCGGATCGAGGAGCGAGCGATCCAGATCGAGCAGGGCGAGGAAGCACTCTCTCTCGCCGTGCTGAGGAGGGCGCCATGACGAGCATCAACCCCGCGGCAGCCCCGGCCCCGTGCGCCCGGGCCGCCGCCCCATCCTCCGGCTCCCGGCCGGCCGCGGCCGACGTCATGTGCGCGGGGTCTGCCTCTCCCGCGGACGTGGAGGCCTTCCTGGCGCGCTATCTCGAGGGGATCCGTTCCGAGAGGCGCACGGCCAGGAGCGTGTCCAGCGTGATGGAGACCCTGCGTGCCATGGAGAGCGAGAAGGCCTTGAAGAAGGGCAGGCGCCGGGCGCGCCGCCTGCGCGCCTCGGCCGTGTTCCAGGGCGTCGTCTCGATGGCCGCCGCCGCGCTCAGCGCGGTGAGCGCCGGGATGGGCGCCGGCGCCGCCCAGGCCGCGTCGTCGGCCACATCGCGCGCCTTCAAGGCGGTCGGCACCGCCACGCGGCTGGGCTCCGAGGTCGTCGGCAAGGTGGGGCCGCACCTCGATCCCCAGAAGCAACGCGCGGAGTCGCTCGCCCTGAGCCGCGACGCGGCCCTCGCCCGCGCGAAGGAGCAGGAGAGCTTTGGCCGGCTGGCGAACGGCCACGCCGAGGCCGTGGAGGCCGCCCGCAGGCGCGTGGTGGAGATCATGGATCGCTGCAACGCGGCCCGGGATGCAGCCGGCCGCGCCGCGCTCTCGAGCCGCGTGTGATCAGCCCTTCGAGTCGTCCTTCTTCTTGTCGCCCTCGGAGAAGCCCCCCTCGCCCGCGCCCGTGAGCGTGAGGCCGAGGCCGCCCATGCCGATGACGACCATGATGGTGGACGTGACCACGTGCTTCCACGCGATGGGGTCGGTGGAGAGCACCTTCCAGGCAACCACGCCTCCGGCCACGACGAGAAGGCCGTAGACGAAGCCCACGACGATGCGGGCCAGCCGGTTCGTGTGCGGCGTGTCCTTGGCGAAGATCGCGTTGTACGCCATCATGAGCAGGCAGGAGCCCAGCCCCAGCCCGGCGCAGATCCACCACAGCGGCTTGATGACCCCGCCGCCGCCGATCGCGTAGGGGCCGGGGCCCGCGAAGTACTCGTATGCTACAGCGCCCGCGTTCGATCCCACGCCCGAGCCGATGATCCCGTAGAAGAAGGCGTAGCCCATGTAGATCGCCTTCTTGTCCTGCGGCGCCACGATGCCGATGTACGAGTAGTACTTGGGGTGGCAGGTCATCTCGCCGATGGAGAACACGGCGATGCCGAGGATGAACAGCCAGGCCGTGTTCGTGAGCGCCAGGATCGCGAAGCCGGCGGCGCCGAACAGGATGCCCACGATCATGGTGGGCAGGGCGCCCCTGTTCTTGACGATGTAGCTCACGAGCACCTGCAGGGCCACGATCGTCCCTGCGTTGATCATGGTGACGTGCTCGACTCCGAACGCGATCCTCCACGGCTCCTTGCCCAGCATGTTCACGACGACGAGGTTCGCCGAGTAGTCGAGCACGAGGTTCATCGCGTTCGTGATGGGCGTCTTGTCGATGAACGCGTCGAGGTACCACAGCACCGTGCCGAAGTTCTGGAAGTAGAGGATCCAGAACGTGGAGTAGATGAAGACCATGAGCATGAAGCGCGAGTCGCGAAGCACGAGGAACATGCCCGAGATGAACTCCTTGAGCCCCTTCGTGCTCTCGGGCTTGGGAGGCTCCTTGTAGAGCAGGGCGACGGGCAGGTACATGAGGCCCACGTAGATGGCCGAGGCCATGAAGATGAACTTCGTGGGGATCTCCCGGGCCACGAATATCGTGATGACGAACGGGGCCAGTAGTGCGCCCAGGTTGATGGACCAGTAGTAGACCCCGAATCCGAACCCGGAGTTCTCCTCGGTCGTGGTGCGCGCGATCGTGCCCGAGATGATCGGCTTGAAGAGGCCCGATCCCGTGGCCATGACGAGCAGGAAGAGGAAGACGAGGCCGTAGGTGTTGACGTTGAAGAGCGCGAAGTAGGCCGCGGTCATGAACGAGAACGCGACCACGAGCATCTTGCGGTACCCGAACCGCTCTGCGAGCGCGCCGCCCAGGATGGGGAAGATGTACGTGAGCGCATACACGCAGGCCTGCAGGAACCCCACGCTTCCCTTGTCGAACCCGAGCCCGCCCTCGTGCAGCTGCTTGGTGAGGTAGACGGCGAGCACCGAGTTCATGCCGTAGTAGGCCCCGCGCTCGAACAGCTCCATGATGTTCGCGGCCCAGAAGGACCTGGGGAACTGTCCGAAGAGCGACTTCTTTGCGGTCTCGCTGTTGTCGGCCATGGAAACGGACCCTAGCACAGCTTCCCGCCGGCAGACGAGGCGTTTTGGAACGATTCCACTCTGCGCTTGAATCCGAAATGCTCCGGCGCTAGCTTCGGCGCATGCGCGAGAGGCACGACGTGGTCGTGGTGGGCGCCGGCCCGGCCGGGGCCGCCTGCGCCCTGACCCTGGCGGCGCGGGGCGTGGAGACGCTCGTCCTGGACAGGGCCAGGTTTCCGCGCTCGAAGGCCTGCGCGGGAGGCCTGAGCCCGGGGGCGCGCCGGTCCCTCGAGGAGCTGGGGATCTGGGACGACGTGGTGCGCGAGACCCAGCACGTGGACTCCGTCCGGCTGGTGTCGCCCTCCGCCATCCCCGTCACCGTGCGCGGCGCCCTGGAGTGCGACGTCATCAACCGCAGGAAGCTCGACGCGACGCTGTTCGACAGGCTCAAGGCCACCGACGCCGCGGTCCGCGAGGGCGTGACGGTCACCGACGTCTCGCCGGCCCCGGACGGCGGCGCCCTGGTTCGCGCGAAGGGACCCGACGGCGAGGAAGTGATCGAGGCGCGCTGGGCCGTGGTGGCCGCGGGCGCCGCGTGGCGCAGGAGGATGGAGAGGCGCTCGCGCAGGTTCAACCACTCGATGATGGCGCGCTACCGCGGGGTGGACCACGACCGCCACGCG
>JAFDER010000563.1 GCA_019310245.1 Deltaproteobacteria bacterium | reverse complement strand
TCGGCAGGATGAACAGCCCGACGGGGGGGGCGGTGGTGCGGGGTCTGTGCGGGGACGAGATGGAGTTCTACCTGGAGATCCGTCGGGAGGTCATCGAGGACTCGAAGTACTACACGGAGGGATGCGAGACGACGCGGACGTGCGGACGCGAGGTCGCACGACGAGCGAAGGGCAAGCGCGTGTTGGAGGCGTTGTCGATCAGTCCGCGAGAGGTGATCGATTCGCTGGAGCACGCGCCCGAGGATCAGCGTCACTGCGCGATTCTCGCGGTGAGCGCGCTTTACCGGGCGATCGCGGATTACATGCTGCAGCCGTGATGCGCGATGGGGCTGGCGCGGGCTTGAGGGGGGGCGGGCAGATCGAGAGAGAGGAGCAAAGCGATGATTGCCTTTGGGCCGGTACCGTCGAGGCGTCTGGGCCGAAGCCTAGGGATCAACAACATCCCGCCTAAGGTTTGCACGTACTCGTGCATCTATTGCCAAGTCGGGCGCACGATGAATATGCAGGTGGATCGCCGCGCCTTCCATGGGCCTGAGGATGTCGTTCAACAGGTTGTGAACAAGGTCGAGAAGGCGAGGGAGATGGGCGAGCCCATTGACTATCTCACGTTCGTGCCCGATGGGGAGGCGACGCTGGACGTAAATCTCGGCAGAGAAATAGAGCTCTTGAAGCCCCTGGGGCTCAAGATCGCAGTGATCTCGAACGGCACCGTCATCTCGCGCCTGGACGTCAGGGACGAGCTGATGGAAGCAGATTGGGTTTCCCTGAAGGTGGATGCGATATCGGAGCGAACCTGGCGCAGGGCCAACCGCCCGCATCGGGCGTTGAGCTTTGACGCCATCTTGAACGGTATGCTCGAATTCGCGGAGTCCTACTCTGGAGAGCTGGTAACCGAGACGATGCTGGTGAGAGGCGTCAACGACAGTGATGGCGACGCAGCGGAGGTCGCTGAATTCCTAGCCGATCTCGCTCCTACCAAGGTGTATCTCTCCATCCCGACCAGACCGCCCGCACAGAAAGATGTGCAGCTTCCGAGTGAAAACGTCATCAATCTGTACTATTGGATCCTCCGCAGGAGGATCGATCACGTAGAGTACCTGATAGGCTACGAGGGCAATGCCTTTGCCTCTACGGGAGACGTGGCGGAAGACCTGTTGAGCATCACGGCAGTCCACCCGATGCGGGAGGAGGCGGTAAGAGAGTTCCTTGTTCGGGCGCACGCCGATTGGTCCGTTGTCCGTGGATTGGTCGAGCAGGGACAGCTCGTTGTGACGGAACATGAGGGCCGGAGATTCTACCTGAGGAAGCTTCAAGCAAGGCCCAGCAGATCAGCCAGATGCCCCCCAGATCGGGGGCTGGACAGTGATCGCCGCCTGGGTTTCTCAGCGCACAGAGGCCTGACGCCATAGGGAGGTGCCAAAATGTCCATGAATCCGAGTGAGTGTGTGGACAGAATCCGGTTCGTGTTGAGCGACAGGACAGGTGTGTTGCGGGTAGAGGATTTCGACATCGTGGACGCGCCGCAATGCTCGGCGCTTGCAGAAGCGTTGAAGACTCATCTTGTCGGACGTCCCGTTGCCGAAATCGACCTTGATCATATCCGCAGCCTACGCTGTTCCGGAGATGCTGCGTGCATGCGTGCCATCGTAGATGCCATTGTCGAGTACCACGAGATGTTCGCCCATTGATCGGCAATGGTTCCGATGAGGCCCGTGCGCGGGTCGCCGTCAACGGAAGACGGGAGAAACCGTGGTGTGCCCTCTAGTGCGTGTTACGACGCTGGTTGAAAACACGGTGCATCGGCGCGGCTTGCTGGGCGAACACGGCCTGGCCTTCTGGATCGACACCGAACGGCGAAACGTCTTGTTCGACACCGGCCAGGGCCTGGCCCTCCAGCACAACGCCCAACACCTCGGCCTCCACATGGACTCCGTCGAAGCCGTTGTCCTCAGCCACGGTCATAACGACCACACGGGCGGCCTGTCGACGGTGATCCAACTGGCCCCGCAGGCGATCGTCTACGCGCACCCGGCCGCCTTCGAGCGCAAGTACGTCAGAAGAGACGATGGCACAACACGTGACATCGGCGTGCCCGATCCGCAGAGCCTGGACGCCCTGCGGCGGGCGGCTGCATGGATCCACGCCGTGAAGCCGCTCGATGTGGGCGGCGGAATGTTCGTGACAGGCCCAATCCCTCGCCCGACCAGGTTCGAAGACACAGGCGGACACTTCTTTCTTGACGGCGATTGCCGGACACCCGACCCGCTCAGCGATGACCAAGCCCTGTTCTTCGCGTCGTCTCAGGGCACCGTGGTCCTGCTCGGCTGCGCACACGCCGGCGTCATCAACACGCTCCAGTACGTGCGGAAACTCACCAGAGGCAGCCCGATCCACGCCGTCATGGGAGGCATGCACCTCAAGGACGTCCCGTTGGAACGAATCGAACGGACGCTCGAAGCCTTCCGGCAGCTCGAAATCGAGCGTCTCGGTCCCGCCCACTGCACGGGCGCTGGGGCG
>JAFDER010000009.1 GCA_019310245.1 Deltaproteobacteria bacterium | reverse complement strand
GGAAACGCGGCCGTGATCTCGACGTCACCGCCCTCGAGCTGCTTGAAGAACCTCTCGGCATGCTCCTTCTCCTGATCGGCGGTCTCCTTGAACACGTCCGCGATCTGGACGTACCCCTCCTTCCTCGCCTTGGAGGCGAAGAACGTGTAGCGGTTTCGTGCCTGGGACTCACCCGCGAACGATCCCAGCAGGTTCTTCTCGGTCCGGGTTCCCTTCAGGCTTGCCATGTGACTTTCTCCTCTCGGCATCGGTTGTGGAGTTGTACGGTCAGGTTCGACAGAGGGAGCGTGCTCGCCTCAGTCCCCGGTACTCGACTGCCCCGTCCCCCCGTCCATCTTCGTGTAAACATATATGCAGAAATCGGATTTTTCGCTACCCCCCATCCTGACCTCCACCGCCCTGCTCGTGCCTGCTCACCTCCTCCTCGGCCATCTTGCGCAGCCTGTACGCACCGTCCCTCAGGATGCCGTAGATGATCCCGCAGTGGGGGTCGATGCGATCCCTGTCACCCTCGTCGGCAAGAGCCAGCATCTCCCTGGTCAGATCCACGAGACGCTCGAGGTTCCTGGTGCACACCTCCGACAAGTCGATCCCGCTCGGTTCTTCCTGTGTCGACGATGCAGACATGCGCTCCGTTTAGGTGGAACTCTCTATCGCTCCACCATTAAGGCGCGCGTCCGGACGTGCACTACTTCTCGCCGAGGAATCTGTAGAGCGTGGCCCTTCCCACTTCGAGGATCTTGGCCGCGCGGACCTTGTTCCCACCGGCCTGCGAGAGGGCCCGCTCGACGGACACGCGATCGAGCTTTCGCTTCCTGCCCTTTCGGGGCCGCACCGGGGCAGTGGCATCGGCGCGCACCGGCAGGCAGGTGCCAACGCGGATCTCGAGGGGCAGGTGTGAGGGCTGGATCTGCCGGCCGGAGCACTGGACCGTGGCATACTGCAGGGCGTTGATGAGCTCGCGCACGTTGCCCGGCCAGGTGTGCCCCAGCACGAGGGCCATGGCCTCGTCCGAGAGCGACCGCGCCTTCGCACCCGTCTCCTCGCGGATCCGTCCCAGGGTGTGCTCGACGAGCAGGGGAACGTCCTCGAGCCTCTTCCTGAGGGGGGGGATCTGGAGCGGGACGACGCACAGCCTGTAGAAGAGGTCCTCGCGGAAGCCGGCTTCCTTGATCATGGCCCGGAGGTCGCGGTTCGTGGCGCTGATCACCCGCACGTCGACCTCGATGGTGCGCTCGCCGCCGACCATCTCGAAGCGCTTCTCCTGCAGGATCCGCAGGAGCTTGACCTGGAAGCTCGGGGACAGCTCCCCGACCTCGTCGAGGAAGATCGTTCCGTGGTGGGCGAGCTCGAACCTGCCCTTCTTGTCGCGGATCGCGCCGGTGAAGGCTCCCCGCACGTGGCCGAACAGCTCGCTCTCGAGGATGCCATCGGGAAGAGCTCCGCAGTTGATCGGCACGAACGGGCCGGCGCTCCTCCTGCTGGCCTGGTGGATGGCGCTCGCGACGAGCTCCTTGCCGGTGCCGCTCTCGCCCGTGATGAGCACGGGATAGTCCGAGGTGGAGATCTGGCGGATCGTCTCGAAGATCTCGCGCATCGGTGGCGAGACGCCGACCATCCCGAGGTACCCGTTCTCCACCGCCAGTCTCTGCCTCAACTCGCTGACCTCGGTCATGTCCCTGAGAGCCGCGATCACGCCCCAGGGACGTCCCTGCACGAGCTCCAGCGGCGAGACGGACATCTTGAGCCTCTTGTCGAGCCCCTCGGCCGTGGTCATGTCCATCTCGTAGTCGAGCGTCTCCTCGGGAGGCTCCGCATCCTCCCCGACCGTGCAGAACGAGCAGTTCGAACCGCACATCCCGTCGGGGCCGAACACGGAGTGGCAGTCCCGGCCGATGACCTCCTCGCGCCTGACGCCCATGATCCGCTCCGCGGCGCGGTTGAACAGGAAGATGCGCCGCTGGCTGTCGTGCGCGATGATGCCCTCGTCGATCGTGTCGATCAGGCCCTCCCAGCGCTTCCTCACGGCCACGAGCCCGCTCAAGAATCCCATCTCCACGAGGCTCCTGACGTGCTCGCGGATCCGGTCACGGGCCTCACGGAACGCCTCGAGCGCCTTGCCGGGCGACGCCCCGACACCGACCGGGTCGTCCACGGACCAGTGGAGCATGACGGGCATGCCCGTGAAGATGGCCGACTTCCCGGAAAGATCCGCGCCGTCGTCCGGACCGCTCCCGGCTCTCGAAGCGGAGAGGCAGTACTCACGGGCGGGGTCGCACAGTGTGACCACGAGATCGAAGCTCTGCCCGACCAGTTCCGAGACGGCCTTGGACACGTGCATCGAGATGTCGATCCCCGCCTCGCGCATGACCTCCACGGTCATGGGCTGCAGAGTGCCGGAAGACACCCCGGCGCTCGCGGCCAGGACGTTGCTGCCAGCCACGTGCCGGAGCAAACCCTCGGCCATCTGCGAGCGTGCCTCGTTGCGGCCGCACACGAACAGGACGCGGGTGAGGCTTTCTGTGGACGCCGACATGTCTCACGACACGTATAGCATGAGACAGTCCGCGTGAACAGGCGAGACATGCCATGATGTCTCGAAATCAATTCAAGCTATTGAAAGATATCAGGAAACGGCGGCGTGGAACGTGTGTGCCGTGATCCCGGAATCGGCCAGGACGGCGGCGAGCTTGCGCTTGGCGCGCAGCTCGAGCTGACGGGCCCGCTCGCGGCTCACGCCGATCTCCCGGCCCAGGTCGGCCAGCGTCATGGGATCGTCGTCCATCAGCCTCTTGCGGGCGATCAGCCTCTCGCGGTCGTCGAGCGCGGTCAGGGCGTGGGACACGGCCTTGTAGAAGGCCCTCCCGTTCTCCTCGGCCTCGAGCTCGGCATCCGGCCCGGCTGCCTCGTCCTCGATGCGGTCGCGAAGGTCGGACTGGCCGGAAGCCTCGGCGTAGGCGTCCAGGGAGAAGTCGGGCGTGTCGAGGGCGTTGATCATGTCCCTCATCCTCTTCTCGCTCACGCCGATGTCGGCTGCCATCTTCCTGACGACCACGTCGAAATCATCGTGCTGCGAGGCGTAGCGGGCGCGCTCGCGGCGCACCCTGAAGAACATCCTCGAGCGCGTGATGCCCATTCCCGTCTTGCCCCGCCCCCACGTCTTGATGATGGCGTTGACGATGTACGCCTTGATCCAGTGAGAGGCGTAAGTCATGAGCCTCACGCCCTTGCTCGCATCGAAGCGGTCGATGGCCACGAGAAGGCCGACGCTTCCCTCGGCCACCAGGTCCTCGTGGTCCACGGGGTAGTGGCGAAAGCCCCGTGCGATCGCCTCCACCCTCGGCATGAAGGCCTCGACCAGCTTCTGCCGGGCGGACATGTCCTTGTTCTTGTGCCAGCTTCTCAGAAGAGCGAGCTCCTCTCCTGCATCGAGCCCCTTCCTGGACCTCTTCGAGCGCTTCGCGTGTGCCTTCGCCTGAACTGTTGTTGTTGCTGCCATGACCTCTCTCCTCTCGGTGGGTCGGGGTAGCGCAAGGGCCGTGCCGCAAAGGCGACGCGATCGAGGATACTTTCTTTTTGTCTTTGATATCAGTGGGTTGAAAGAATATCACACGCAGAAATCCGGCGGATTGTCTCGTGAAAAATGTCTCGAAAATGGGATGCGGGGGACGAGTTGTCTCGTATCATCGGCTCGACGAGACAGGTTCAGCTCGAATCCGAGCGCTCGTCGTCTCGATCACGCCTCACGGGCGTGCAGTCGGAAGACGACATTCAGGTCCTCACGCCGAAGCGCGGCAGGATCCACCGCTGCAGGACGAACCAGGCCACCAGGGCGACGATGATCCAGACGTAGTCCACGCGCGCTAGCCCGCCGCCACGCCCACGGAGCGTCCGATCATGCCCTCGAAGTCGGCCCTGGGCCTGGCGCCCACGACCGTCTCGCGCACGGTGCCGCCGTCGACCAGGACGACGGTGGGGATCCCGCGCACTCCGAAGCGGGAGGCCAGAGAGGGATTGTCGTCCACGTTGACCTTGACCACCTTGATGACTCCGCCGTGCTCCTTCGCAAGCGACTCGAGGACGGGTCCCACGATGCGGCACGGTCCGCACCAGGGCGCCCAGAAGTCCACGAGCACGGGCACGTCGCTCTTCATGACCTTGCTCTCGAAATCCTTCTCGTCCACGTTCTGTATTTGCTCGCTCATGATCTCCTCCTTCACTGCTGTTGCCCACATGAGCAGATAACCACCGCACCCGCCGTGTAAAGAGCCCGGGATGAAACAAAACGTCTCTCCGCAAACGCTGCAAGCACTGGCCAAAAGCCCGGGAGTGTCTAATCTGTTCTAGGGAGAGGTGAGCGAGATGCCGATCTACGAGTTTCACTGCACGCGATGCCAGGAGAGGTTCGAGGAGATCCTGCGCAACCTCGATCAGGCCGAGGAGGTCGTCTGCCCCGAGTGTGGCAGCGAGAGGGTGGACAGGCTGCAGTCGGGATTCGCCACGCTCGGCGCGGGCTCGGGTCCCGGGCCGCAGTCATCGTGCGGCCCCTCGTCGGGGGGCTTCACCTGAGGATAGCAGCGCTCCTCGTGAAAGGAGGCGATCATGGGCTGGCTGGCAAAGGTCTTCGGCGGGAGCGAGAAGCTCCAGCCGATCTCCGTCAACGACGAGAACTTCAAGAGCGAGATCCTCGAGAGCAACGTGCCGGTGCTCCTGGACGTGTGGGGACCGAACTGCGCTCCGTGCCAGAAGCTGGCACCCATCATCGTGGACATCGCGACCGACTACGGTGAGAGGCTGAAGGTCGCCGAGATGAACGCGTCGGCCTCGCCGCGCACGATGGGCAGGCTCGGGATCCGCGGCACGCCCACGGTCGTGTACTTCGACAGGGGCAGGGAAGTGGACCGCATCGTCGGGTTCAAGGGCAGCCTCTACCACAGGGACATCATCGACAACGACATCCTCGCGGAGGCGAAGTGATGGAGCCGCTCCTCGCATTCGTGCGCCGCCGCTGGAAGCCGCTCCTCGGCGTCGCGGTGGGGGCCGGCCTCGGCGCGGCCTACGCCCACTTCGTGGGGTGCGGGGCGGGCGGCTGCCCGCTCACCTCCAACCCCCTCATCGCCGCGCCCCTGGGCGGCCTGCTGGGCTGGTCGCTCACAGGGTGGGGCTCGTCCGGAAGCGACGACGAGGGCAACCGCCGCTGAGATCACCTCGAGAGCACGATCCGACCGACGGTCGTCTCGACGATGCTGCCGCTCGACCGGTCGTAGACCTCGAGACGAGCCTCGTCGCGCGAGAGCCTTTCCTCGATCACGCCACGCCTGGCGGGGTCGACGTGACCGAGCGCCAGGGCGGCATGGGCCCGGATCATGGGCTCCGGCCTCGAGAGCGCGTGCTCGAGATAGGGAGCCAGGAAGGCCACGCAATCCGGATCCACCCGAGCGATGCGCGCGACGGCGCGGTGCACGCCGTCCACGAAGGGCTCGAGGTTGATGAACGAGGTGATGAGCCGGGAGTATTCGCTCGCCAGAGCCGGAACGCCGACCAGGATCTCACCGGCCGCATCCGGAGCCAGCCAGACGAGATTTCCCGACTCGTGGTTCATCGACCAGACAAGCCTCCGGAGCCGTTCCCGCACGTGCTCCGCATCATCGCCGGCACGAACGGCTGCCGCGATGCCCAGGGCCTCGACGGCCCTCCAGCGCACGAGATCCTCGCGGTGGGACAGGAGCCCGACGAGGAACTCCATGGCGCCTCTGTCCTCGCACGCCCAGCGACGCAGCCCGTCGAGATCGCGCTCCACGAGGAGCGACAGCGCCCTGGCCTTTCTCTGCCTTCGCGTATGCCTTTGCTCGCCAGGCTCCACTCGTGCTCTCCCCGTGGCGATCATCTTATCCCTGCCCTCTGCACGCACAAGTAGGGCGCAGCGACGGATGGGCAACGATGTATCCATCCATGCCGGTTGGTGGTAAACACTGGGAACTGAGGGGAATGGCTCCGGGATGAAGCCCATCACCAGGGAAGAGCTCGAGAAGGGCGACGGCGAGCAGGACAGGCCCGCGCTGGTGTCCGTGGACGGCAGGATCTACGACGTGAGCTCGAGCGGCATGTGGACGGGCGGCAAGCACATGAACGTGCACGGCGCGGGCCGCGACCTCTCGGCCGAGATCAAGGCCGCACCGCACGGACCGGACGTGCTCGAGCGCTTCGAGCAGGTGGGCGAGATGAAGCAGGAGGGCGACGGGGCCGCAGACGCGTACCCGAAGCCCGGAAAGCTCGTGTCGATGATCCTGGCGCGGCACCCGCACCCCGTGTCCGTCCACTTCCCGATCGCGCTCAGCCTCGCCGGGGCCCTCTTCGCCGTGCTGGGCGTCGTGCTGTCGAACGAGACGCTCGAGGCGGCCGGCTTCTACAACCTCGTCTTCGGCGCCGTGATGTCACCGCCGGCCATCGGGGCCGGTCTCCTGAGCTGGTGGTACAACTACGGCGGCGCCTGGACGCCCATCTTCAGGAAGAAGATCGTCCTCTCGGTCCTGTACCTGATCGTCGCGGGCTCGGCGATCGCGATCCGCCTGGCCCTTCCGGAGGCAGGGGACGCAATCCCGTGGAACTGGGTCTACGTGGCGCTCGCGGCGGTGCTCCCGCCCGTGGCCGTGTCCCTCGGCTTCCTCGGCGGCAAGATCACCTTTCCCTCATAGCGGAGGCGTCGATGGCGGACGACAAGGCAAGGGAGATAGAGAGGATGATCGAGGTGGTCGTGCGCTCCATCCCCAAGGAGCGCCAGGCCAGGGACCTTTACCGCGCGACGGCGAAGGGCGCGACCATGGACATGACGCGCCTGCTCTTCGAGAAGCTGGCCGCGGACGAGGAGGGGCACGAGATCAAGCTCCGGGCCGTGCTCGACATCCTCAAGAAGGAAATGGACGGATGCGTGGAAAGGTAGCTGCCGCAGCGGCGGTCCTGCTGGCCCTGGCCCTGGCGCCGGCGCCGGCAGAGGCACAGGAATCCCCCGACGACGGGCAGGTCCTGCTCTTCGGCTTCAAGGTGAGCGTCGGCGGACGCTACGACAACGTGCGGATGTGCGTCGCCTCTCCTGCCGGCGCGAAGGGAGGCCTCGCGCTCGACGTCTCCTTCTTCGCGGAGATCGGCATCAAGCAGGACGTGAGCGTCATCGTGAACGTGCCCCTGTTCCGGCCGATCATGTTCGCCGCGGCCTTCCGCATGCTCCAGTTCGAGCCTGACGTCACGCTCGCATTCCGCCATGACATGGGCGAGAAGGTCGATCTCATCGTGGGGCCCACGATCGGATTCATCTTCCACTACGGCCCCGACTACACGTCGGAGCGGTCGGGACCGGGCAGGACGCCGTCGTTCTTCGCCATGGGCCCCAGGATCGGGGCCTACCTGGGTTTCGACTTCAAGCGCCGGGACTCGAAGTTCAACTTCCAGCTCGGCATCCAGCCGTACGCCTCGCCCCTGTTCACGGCGGGCGACTCGCAGCCATCCCAGGGCGTGATCCTGGGGGGCACGCTGGACGGGCTGTTCAGGTTCGACGCGGGGATGTGACCCATGAAGATCGAAGAAGCCATCAAGACCGCCATCGAGTACGAGAACCGCGTGTGCGACGTGTACGCGGAGGCCGTCGAGGCCTCGCGCAACGACACGGCAAGGCGCGTCTTCTCGACGCTCTCGGACGAGGAGAGGGGCCACGTGGACTTCCTCGAGCACTGCCTCGGCACGTGGAGCGAGAAGGGGGTCCTGTCGGCCGATGGGCTCACCACGGCCATCCCTTCACTCGAGAACATCAGGAAGGGCGTCAAGACGCTCGAGAAGAAGCTGGGCGGCTCACCGGCCGAGGGGGCCGAGGTGGAGATGCTCCACAGGGCCCTCGAGGTCGAGGTGGAGACGAGCGCGTTCTACGCGAGGATGGTGAAGGTCCTGCCTCCGGAGGGCAAGGAGCTCTTCGAGCGGTTCGTGGAGATCGAGGAGGGCCACAAGGCCATCGTCCAGGCCGAGATCGACTCCGTGACGGGGCTGGGGTTCTGGTTCGACTTCCAGGAGTTCGATCTCGAGGCGGAGTGATCTCCAGCACACGTTGATCAGGTGTCGTATCGAGCGGGGGCACTCCGCACCGGGGATCTTGATGGTGCTTCGACCCCCGCTCCACACGACACCACATCGTCCTGCACGAGCTCAATCGCCTCATCGCCGCATCATTGGCTTCGGTACTCGAACCATCAGGCGCTCCGCACCGGGGATCGTTCACTTCGCCCTTCGGTCTCGTGGTCCCGACTTCAGATGTCGGGCAGGCTCAGGATCTTCTCGAGCCTGCTGGCGAGCTCCCCCGTGTCGCCCCCGATGGAGCCGACGAAGTCCCGGTGGGGCCGGCCGCGCCGGTAGCCGGGCTCGCGGGGTGGATGGGCCAGGTAGCGCTCCATGAGCTCGACCCGGAGCTCGACGAGGATCGTGCAGGAGAACAGGAGCAGGCCCCGCGACCGGGTGATGCACGAGCCGCCGATCTTGCGGTCGGCGAGCACGAGATCCGAGACGCCGCCGCGCACGACCCCGGGAACGCCCGCTCGCGCCAGGCCTTCGATGAGCCAGTCCGTCAGCGCGTCGAAGTGGCTCCGGATCCGGCCCAGCCCCTCGGCGGCGAGCGAGACCGAGACGACGAGGTTGCCGGGATCGAGCACCACCGAGCAGCCTCCGCCGGAGCGCCGGACGACCTGCACGCGGTCCGAGACGCAGTTCGCGACGTTCAGCTCCACGCGTGGATCGCTTCCCCGGCCGAGCACGACCATGACGCCCTCGGGACGGTAGAGCGCGAGGGCTGGAAGACCGCTGGACCGGGTCGACTCGAGGATGTGCTCGTCGTGGATGTAGCGGCCGATCGGGATCCGCGCGCAAGGAACGGTCCGGGCTGCGGCGACCACGCGTCAACCCCTGGCCGTGGTGACGTGCACGGGCGATCCGGCGGCGACCTCGGCGGCCTCCATCATCGCCTCGCTCATCGTGGGATGCGGGTGGATGGTGACGAGCAGGTCCTCGAGCGTGGCGCCCATCTCGATGGCGAGCGTCGCCTCGGCGATGAGCTCCGAGGCCCTGGACCCCACCATGGCCGCTCCCAGGACCAGCCCCGAGCCGGGCTCGGAGATCACCTTCACGAATCCTTCGGTGCGTCCGATGCTGCGGGCCCGGCCCAGGGCGGCGAGAGGGAAGCGGCCCACGTTGACCTTCCTGTCCTGCTCGCCGGCCTCGCGCTCCGTCAGCCCGGTCCAGGCGATCTCGGGGTCGGTGAAGACCACGGCCGGGATGGCGCGGTTGTCGAAGGCGGACGGCTCGCCGGAGATGACCTCGGCGGCCACCTTGCCCTCGCGGCTCGCCTTGTGGGCCAGCATGGGCCCGGGCGTGACGTCCCCGACGGCGTGAACGCCCGGGGCAGAGGTCATCGTCCGATCGTCGACCTCGATGAGGCCGCTCGGGGCCACCTTCACGCCCGCCTTCTCCAGGTCGAGCCGATCCGTGTTCGGCCTGCGCCCCACCGCCACGAGCACCTTCTCGAACTCGGCGGTCGCCCTCGAGCCCTCGTGTTCCACCGTCACGGCGAATCCGGCCGGGGTCTTCTCGATCCCGACCACCTTCGAGTCCACCTGGATGGACGAGAACCTCTTCTCGGCCTGCCGCACGACCACCTTGACGAGATCCGGGTCGGCGCCCATGAGCAGCCTCGGGAAGAACTCGACCATCGTCACGCTGGCGCCGAGGCCCGCGTATGCGGTTCCCATCTCCAGGCCGATGTAGCCTCCCCCGACGACGAGGAGGCTCTCGGGCACGGAGGGGATCGCGAGCGCGTCCGCGGACGACCAGACCGGCAGGTCGTAGGCCGGAGGGATCTCCTTGATGCGCGAGCCCACGGCGATGATGCAGTGCCTGAAGTCCACTCCCGAGACATCCGAGCCCTCGATGCGCAGGGAGCGTGGCCCGTCGAACACGGCGCGCCCGTGGATCACGTTCACGCCTCGCTTCTTCAGGAGGCCCGAGACGCCCCGGGTCAGCCCGTCGACCACACTCTCGGTCCACTGCCTGAGGGCCCTCGTATCGAGCTTCACGTCGGAGAAGGTGATCCCCATCTTCTTCGCCGCGCGGGCCTCGTCCATGAGCTCCACGGCGTGGATGATCGTCTTCGAGGGGATGCATCCCTCGGTCAGGCAGACGCCCCCGAGCCGCTCGTTCTCCTCGATGAGCGTGACCTCGCGGCCGAGGTCGGCCGCGCGGATCGCCGCGACGTAGCCACCGGGGCCTCCGCCGATGACGGCGACCTCGGTTTCCTCTCGCAAGCTGCCCATGACCATCGCGTCACCTCCCGTCTTCACGTCTCGATGAGGAGCATGTTGGGATCCGAGAGGTGCCTGACGAGCTCCGTGACGAAGCGCGCCGCGTCGGCCCCGTCCGCGATGCGGTGGTCGAACGAGAGCGACACGGGAAGCACCTTGCGGATCACGATCTCGCCGTCCAGGACCACCGGCTTGTCCTGCACCTTGCCCATGCCCAGGATGGCGACCTCGGGATAGTTGATCGTGGGGATGAGGGCGGTCCCGCCGAGGGGTCCCACGTTCGTGATGGTGAAGGTTCCGCCCCTCAGGTCCCCGACCTCGAGCTTTCCGTCGCGCCCCCTCGTGGCCAGGTCCTGGATGTCCGCGGAGATCTGGAGGATGGACTTGCGGTCCGTGTCCCTGATGACGGGAACGACTAGCCCCTTGCCGGAATCCACGGCGATCCCGATGTTGAAGAACTTCTTGTAGACGATCTCCTCCTTGAACGGATCGACGGACGCGTTGAAGGAAGGAGCCGCCCTGAGGCCGGCGGTCACGGCCTTGATGACGAACGCGAGAAGCGTCAGCCGCCCACCGGGCTGTCCCTCGTGGCTCGCGCGGGCCCGTCTGCGGAACGCCTCGAGGTCCGTGACGTCCGCCTCGTCCATGTGCGTGACGTGCGGGGCCAGGATCATGGACGTGACCATCTTGTGCGCCACCTTGCGGCGGATCGAGCGCAGCGGCTCGATCTCCACGGGGCCCCACCGGGAGAAGTCCGGCAGCGGATCGATGTCCAGGAACGGGATCGCCGTCGATGCGTGGGCGGCGTAGCGCGCCTCGGCCACCCGGGGCTCCGCCGCCCCGGACGGCTGCGCGCCGCCGGACGCGGCGTGGCGCTGCACGTCCTCGGGGGTGACGCGTCCCGCGGGTCCGGATGACGTGACCCGGCTCAGATCCACGCCCAGCTCCCGCGCGAGCCTGCGGGTGGCGGGCGCCGCGGGAACCGGGCCTGCCGTCCGGCCCGCGGGCGGGGCCTGCGGCGCGTCGGCCGGAACGGGACTCGTGGCCACGGGCTCGCTCGCGGGCCGATCTGCGGAGCCGTCGTCGATGACCGCGATGACGGTTCCCACGGTGACGATGTCGCCCTCGCTTCCTGCAAGGGAGACGATCTTGCCCGAGGCGGGGGATGGGATCGTGACCGCGGCCTTGTCGGTCTCCACGTCCACGAGAGGCTCGTCCTCGACGATCGTTGCGCCCGGCTCCACGTACCACTTGAGGATCTCCCCCTCGTGAACGCCCTCGCCCAGATCGGGAAGCTTGAACTCGTACACGTCGTGCCTCCTTCAGAAGTCCAGGGTTTCCTCGATGCCCCTGCGGATCCTCCCGGGACCGGGGATGTACCCCATCTCCCTGCCGAAGTAGGGAGTCACCACGTCGTAGCCCGTGATCCTGTTGACGGGCGCCTCCAGATGCATGAGCGCCCGGTCGTTGATCTGCGCGATCACCTCGGAGGCGACGCCCAGGCTCCTCGGAGCCTCCTGCACGACCACGCACCGCCCCGTCTTGCTCACGGAACGCGCGATCGCGGATCCGTCCAGGGGCGAGATCGTGAGCAGGTCGATCACCTCGATTGACGCGCCCCGGCTCGAGGTCACCTCCTCGGCGGCATGGAGCACGGGACGCATCATCGCCCCCCAGGAGACGAGCGTGAGGTCCGAACCCTCCCGGGCGATCCGGGCGCGTCCGATCTGCCCGATCTCCGGCTCCTCGGGAACCTCCTCGCGGAAGACGCGGTACGATCGCTTCGGCTCCATGAACACGACGGGGTCCGGATCGCGCACCGCGGCGGCCATCAGCGCCCTGGCGTTGCGTGGACCGGAAGGGATCACCACCTTCACGCCGGGCAGGTGCGCGTAGCTCGCCTCGCGGCTCTCGGAGTGGTGCTCCAGGGCGCGGACGCCTCCGCCGTAGGGCATGCGCACCACGAGCGGCACCGTCATCCTTCCCTGGGTCCTCGATCTGAAGCGCGAGCCGTGCCCCTCGAGCTGGGGGAACATGAGGTAGGAGAAGCCCGAGAACTGCATCTCGGCCACGGGCCTGAGGCCCGCGAGCGCCATCCCGATGGCGGTGCCCAGGATCCCGGACTCGGCCAGCGGCGTGTCCAGCACCCTCGCGCTCCCGAACGCCTCGTGAAGGCCGGCCGTGACGCGGAACACGCCCTCGTCCACGCCCACGTCCTCGCCCATCACGATGACGCTGTCGTCGCGCTCCATCTCCTCGTGCAGGGCGAGGTTGATGGCCTGGACCATGGTCATCTTCGCCATCTCACGCCTCCCCCTCGAGGTTCGCGAGGAACGCGGCCCTCTGCTCCTCGATGCTCTCGTGCCTGGTCCCGAACACGTGGTCGAAGGGCGCGTCGGGCTTGAAGCCGTCCATGGACTCGAACTTCTTGACGGCCTCGTCGATCTCCTCCTTGATCCCGGCCTCGAGCGCGGCCTGCTTCGCGTCGTCCCAGATGGACTTCGACTCGAGGTACCTCCTAAAGCGCGGGATCGGGTCGCGCTTCCACCACTGCTCCACCTCTTCCTCGGTCCTGTACTTCCTGGGATCGTCCGCCGTGGTATGCATCATGAGCCTGTAGGTGACCGCCTCGATGAGCGAGGGGCCTCCGCCGCTGCGTGCGCGATCGAGCGCCTCGCGTGCTGCGCTGTAGGTGGCCAGGGCATCGTTGCCGTCCACCTGCACGCCCGGGATGTCGTAGGCGATCGCCCGCTGCGCCAGGGTGGCACAGTGCGCCTGCCTGCTGCGGGGCAGGGAAATGGCCCAGCCGTTGTTCTGCACCACGAACACCACGGGCACCTGCCACACCGAGGCGAAGTTGAGGGCCTCGTGGAAGTCGCCCTGCGACGTGCCTCCGTCGCCGATGAAGGCGAGCACGGCCGCGTCCTTCTCTGTCCTGTACTTCATGGCGTACGCGATGCCGACGGCGTGCAGCGTCTGGGCGCCCACGATGATGGAGATGGGAAGCGTCCTTTCCATGCCGTCGAAGACGTTTCCCTCCTCGTACCCGTTGTGGAAGAGGTAGGAGTGCGTGAGCGGCTCGCCGCGCATCAGCCGGGCCCCGAGCTCGCGGAACGAGCCCACGAGCCAGTCCCGCGGCGAGAGCGCCAGGGCCGGTCCGCAGACCGCCGCCTCCTGGCCCGTGTTGGGGCCGAACGTGCCCACGCGCCCCTGCCTCTGCATCTTGAACATGCGCTGGTCGTCCTCGCGTGCGAGCAGCATGGCGCGGTAGAGCTTGACGAGATCCTCGGCGGACAGATCGGGCTCGAGCGCGGGATCGACCTCGCCGTTCTCGTCCAGGATCTCGAGTCTTCTCAGTGAATACCGGCCAATCTCGGTGAGAGGCATATCCCCCTCCTTCACATGGTTATCGACCGGTTGACAGATAGAGTGCCCGATCGGCTTGTCAACGGTTCGGGGCGCCCTTGACCGGAACGGAGGGGGGAAGTATCTGTAGCCCATCCGGAGGATTGAAATGGAAGGGAAGAAGATCACGAGGCGGCACTTCGTGAAGGTGAGCTCGACGGCGGCCGGGGCGATCGCGATCGGAGGGGTGGGCCTCTCGGGCTGCGCCTCGAAGAAGTACCCCGTGGTGCCCATGACGGACGAGACGCTGGTCATCGACCTCGGCGAGCACGCGAAGCTGCGCGAGGTGGGCGAGGGCATGCTCTTCCAGGTCCCCAACAACCTGGAGAACATCGTCGTGATCCACACGAAGGACGGGTACGTGGCCACGGGCGCGCAGTGCCCGCACGAGGGATGCTCCGTTCGCTGGAAGAAGGACAAGGAGCTGCTCGTCTGTCCGTGCCACAAGTCGTCCTACAAGGCCGACGGCTCCTGCGTGCGCGGTCCGGGGTGGAAGGGCCCGCCGTCTTGCGAGGAGTGGGGGAAGCGGCTGAACCGCTACAACGCCGTCCTGGAGGGCGACGCCGTCCACGTGACGGCGCTCGAGGAGTGATCAGGGGGTCAGGAACCCCTCTCCGAAGGTGATCTCGCCGCCCAGGTGCCCCACGTACAGGACCAGGCCCATCACGAGAGCGAGCAGGACGAGGTAGGCGGCGCGCACGGGCCTCGAGTCCCTCTTCTCCATGACGAGCCTCAGCACGAGGGCCGCGGCGAGCAGGCCCACGGAGGCCAGGGCGGTCTTCTCGTGGAGCTCGACGAGGGGCTCGACTCCCGGCCGGCTCAGAACGTCGGGCGCATGGAGCCAGCCCGTCAGCGCCGAGGCTCCGGCGCCGGCCGCGGACAGGGCGACCACGACGAGGTCCGCGCGGCCCAGCGAGGGCCAGCGGATGCGGGCCAGGGCGAACGGGAACGCCAGCACGGCCCACGCGACGCCGAAGTGCACGAGAGGCGGATGCAGCCGGCCGAGCCGGCGCCGGGGGCCGAGGGAATCCTCTCCCGACTCCTGCCCTTGCTCGTCCTCGACCTCGACGTCCTCGATCACCTCGAAGTCCTCGTCGTCGAGCACGATCTCCCCGTCCTGTGCCGCGGCGCCGGCCGCCGTTGCCAGGACAAGGGCCGGGAGCAGGAGCCGGACGATGGTGCGGCGCTTCACGTCGGCTCCTAGATCTTCACGATGAGCTTGCCGTCCTCGATCGTGGTGGGATAGGACTTGAGGTCCTTCTCCGCGGGGCCGCTGAGGACCTTGCCGGACGTGGTGAACTTGGACCCGTGGCAGGAGCACCGGATCTCGCCCCACTTCTTCTTGTACTGCACGGCGCACTTCTGGTGCGTGCACTCCGGATTCAGTGCGGCGATCCTGTCCTCTGACGTGCGGATGAACAGGATCTTCTTCTTCTTGATGCTGACGACGGCGGACCCGCCCACATCCTTGAGGCTGGAGAGCTTCGAGAGGTCGATGGCCACCTTCTTGGCCGCCGCGGCCCCCGCCCTGAGCAGCAGCCCCGCCCCGGCCAGGCAGGCGGCGAGCAGGGTCCCGAGGAACGTCCTTCTGGTGCTTTCCATCTTCACCTCCCTGGATTCGACGGCTCCGGGGCCCCTCTTGTTCTCCTCCCGGAGTCTATAGCGCGCGGGCCTGCCCGCGCAATCTGCTGACACGACACGCATCGGCACTATGTGGTATCAAGAATCCAGGAGGGAACCATGCCGGACAGGAAGTACGGATTCACGAAGGTGCTCGAGAACACGAGCTTCGAGGATTCGCTCGACAAGGTCACGAAGGCGCTCGGGAGCGAGGGTTTCGGCGTGCTCACGGAGATCGACGTCAAGGCCACGCTCAAGAAGAAGCTGGACGTGGAGTTCCGCAGGTACACGATCCTCGGCGCCTGTAACCCGCCCATGGCCCACAAGGCCCTGTTGGCGGAGCCCGAGATCGGGCTCCTGCTCCCGTGCAACGTGGTCGTGCAGGAGCTCGAGGATGGGAGCGGCGTCTCCATCTCGCTGGTCGACCCCATGGTCATGTTCGGGGTCGTGGAGAGCAGCGAGCTGGCCTCGGTGGCGGAGGACGTGGCAGGAAAGCTCGAGAACGTCCTGTCCCGCATCGAGGACTGATGACGGGAACGGTCCGTGACGCGCTCGGAACCCTGGCCGAGATGGACGCGCCGGGTGGCCGGCTCGGCTACTACAGCCTGGAGCGCGTCCCGGGAGCATCCCGGCTTCCCTTCTCCATCAAGATCCTCCTCGAGTCGCTCCTGAGGAACGAGGACGGATTCACCGTGACGGGCGAGAGCGTCGAGGCGCTCGCCTCCTACGATCCGCTGGCCCCGGGAGGCATCGAGATCCCGTTTCTGCCCGCGCGCGTGCTGCTCCAGGACTTCACCGGCGTGCCCTGCCTCGTGGATCTCGCGGCGATGCGCAGCGCCCTGGAGCGGACGGGAGGCGACCCGGATCGCATCAACCCCTCGATCCCGGTGGATCTCGTCATCGACCACTCCGTGCAGGTCGACGCGTTCGGCCGGCCCTCGGCCCTCTCGGTCAACGCCGAGATGGAGTTCGAGCGCAACGCGGAGCGCTACGCGTTCATCGCCTGGGGACAGAAGGCGTTCAGCGGCTTGAGGGTCATCCCGCCCGGCGGCGGGATCTGCCACCAGGTCAACCTCGAGTTCCTGGCCAGGGTCGTGCAGACCCGCACGCAGGCAGGCCGCACCCTCGTCTTCCCCGACTCGCTGGTGGGCACGGACTCGCACACGCCCATGGTCAACGGGCTGGGGGTTGCCGGGTGGGGAGTGGGCGGGATCGAGGCCGAGGCCGTGATGCTGGGCCGGCCGCTCTTCATGACGGCGCCCGCGGTCGTGGGGGTCGGGCTCGCGGGAGAGCTGCCGGCCGGAGCCACGGCGACGGACCTCGTCCTCACCGTGACGCAGATGCTCCGGGCAAGGGGCGTGGTGGGCAAGTTCGTGGAGTTCTTCGGCCAGGGTCTCTCGAGCCTGGCGGTCACGGACCGGGCCACCATCGCGAACATGGCACCCGAGTACGGGGCCACCATGGGCTTCTTCCCGGTGGACGGGCAGACGCTCGCGTACCTGAGGGCCACGGGCCGGCCGGCGGATCTCGTGGACCTCGTCGAGCGCTACACACGCGAGCAGGGGCTGTTCAGGACCGACGAGACGCCCGATCCCGTCTTCGAATCGACGCTCGAGATCGATCTTGGCACCGTGGAGCCCAGCATGGCGGGTCCGAGCCGGCCGCAGGATCGGGTGGCTCTCGGCGCCGTCAGGGAGAGCTTCAGGTCCACGTTCGACCTTTCCGGCGCGGCGGGCGGCGAGCTCGGGCACGGCTCCGTGGTCATCGCGGCCATCACCTCGTGCACGAACACGTCGAATCCGTCGGTGATGCTCGGAGCGGGGATCCTGGCCCGCAACGCCGTCGAGAGGAGCCTCGCGGTGAAGCCGTGGGTGAAGACGAGCCTGGCTCCGGGCTCGCGGGTGGTGACCGAGTACCTCGACCGTGCCGGGCTCACGCCCTACCTCGAGAAGCTGGGCTTCCACACCGTTGGCTACGGGTGCACCACGTGCATCGGCAACTCGGGTCCCCTGCCCGAGGAGGTCTCGAGGGTGATCGAGGACGACGGGCTCGTGGTGACTGCGGTGCTCTCGGGCAACCGGAACTTCGAGGGCCGCATCCACCAGCAGGTCAGGGCCAGCTACCTCGCCTCGCCTCAGCTCGTGGTCGCGCACGCGCTGGCCGGCACCATCCACATCGACATGACGACCGAGCCGCTCGGCACCGGCAGCGACGGCAAGCCCGTGATGCTCGCCGACATCTGGCCGGGCGCGGAGGAGATCGCGCGGGCGGCCTCCTCGGCCCTCGACCCAGAAACGTACGGCCGGCTGTACGGCGACATCGAATCGACGAGCGAGCAGTGGAACGGGATCGACGCGCCGGGAGGCTCGAGCTACGCGTGGCGGGAGTCGACCTACATCCACGAGCCTCCCTTCTTCCTCCACATGGAGCCGGATCCCGGACCCATCACGGCCATCAGGGACGCCCGCGTCCTCGTCACGTTGGGCGACTCCATCACCACGGACCACATCAGCCCCGCGGGGGCGATCGCCAGGCACAGCCCGGCGGGCCGCTACCTCGAGGAGCAGGGCGTGGGGCCTGCCGAGTTCAACACCTACGGCAGCCGACGCGGCAACGACCTCGTCATGACGCGCGGCACGTTCGCCAACATCCGCCTGCGCAACCTCCTCGCGCCCGGCACCGAGGGAGGCTGGACCACGCACCTGCCCACGGGCGAGGTGACGACGATCCACGAGGCCTCCCGGCGCTATGCCGCGGCCTCGACGCCCCTCGTCGTGCTGGCCGGACGGGACTACGGCATGGGCTCGAGCAGGGACTGGGCGGCCAAGGGCACCCTGCTCCTCGGCGTGAAGGTCGTGATCGCCCGGGGCTTCGAGCGCATCCACCGCTCCAACCTCGTGGGCATGGGCGTCCTGCCGCTCCAGTTCCCGGACGGGGAGTCGATCGAGAGCCTCGGGCTCACGGGCCGCGAGACGTTCCACGTCGAGATCGACGACGCCGTCGAGCCCGGCGCCGAGATTTCCGTGCAGGCCGTGGCCGTGGACGGAAGCGTCACGACCATCACCACCCTGTGTCGTCTCGATTCACCGGTGGACGTGGTCTACTACCGAAACGGCGGCATCCTGCAGACCGTGCTCAGGGACATGATGTAGCCGTCAGGGTACGGCCACGTCGAAGGACGGCCCGCCAACCCCGTCGATGAACGTGCCGAACGTGCCGTCGGCCCTCCCGTCGAGCAGGTCCTTGCTGCCGGACGCGGGATCCGCGATCACGTCGCCGACCTCGACCAGGCCGTAGGGACACACCGTGACGCACTTCATGGATGCGAAACCCTTGACGGCCGCGAGCATGTCAGCGAAGCGCGGCGGGGAAGCAGGAGGCTCCTCGGTGCGCACCACCAGGAAGACGCTCCTGCCCCACGACCGGCGCGCCGTTGCCAGCACCGCTGACGCGGAGGCGAGGGGAACTGCCCGGTCGATCGCGACGAGGACCGGCGTCTCGCACGCCGCTCCGTCCGGGCTCCTGTCGCACAGCGCCCTCGTCCATTCTTCCCTGTCCTCGAGCATCTGCGCGAGCGGTGTGATCGTCACTCCATCCTCGGAAGCCGCCGCTCCCACGCTGCCCTTGTCGAGATCCGTCACCCTCACGTCGTCGACGAGCAGGTCGTCCATGGTCACGATGACGCAGACGCCCCGCACGACGTCGGACGCGCCTCCCCCGTGGACGGGGATCTCCACGTTCAAGTGGTCGAGCCCCGGCAGGCAGGACCCGTAGAGCTGCACCGCGGCGAGGTTCTTGACGGGCGGGCCGGTCAGCACCCAGCCCGCCGCCCCGGCCAGGAGCACGGTGAAGATGAACGCGACGACGCCGGGCATGGCGCCGGTCGCCGGGCGCGTGGACACACCCAGGAGCATCTCGGCCAGCCTGAGCACGTCGTCCCGACGCCTCTTGGCACGAAGCGCCGTCAGCTCCATGAACACCGCGACCAGGGCCGGCACCACGAGCACCGCGACGACCACGAGCGAGAGCCAGAACGGAAAGTCGGCCGCTCGGAGCGCCTGCTCGAGCATGCCGCACCTCGAGCCGGGATCGGCGTTGCCCAGGACGGACCAGGAGCTTGTCTGCCCCAGGGACCGGAAGAGCATTCCGAGTGCGAGGGGAGCGGGGATCGAGAGCGAGATCGCCATGGCCGCGAGCACGGCCCTGGCCGGATGGTTCGCGGCCAGCCGGTGATGCAGGGCGTCCCTGACCCCGGCCATGATGGACTCGATCGCATCGCCCGCAACGATGGACTTCGCCGCTGAGGTGATCGTCTGCACCACGACGCCACGACCTCCGCCGACTTCCTCCAGCAACCCGGCCACGTCCCGGTTCGACGCAAAGCCGGCAATCCGATCGATCCCGCGCTTCCAGCGGATCAGGGCCATGAGCTGGAAGACGCCGAAGCCCCAGACGAGCGGAAGCGCGACTCCGAGATAGATGAGAAGGACCCACATCCCCACTCCGGCATCCCTGAAGCCGTCCATGACGCTCATGACCCGTCCACCTCTCGATCCCTGAGGAAGAAGGGAACGGTGAGCGCCAGGCCGGCGAGAACGGCGCAGGGCACGAGGAGAAGAAGATCGGCGAGACCGGCGGCGACCACCCCGTTCCAGGCGCCGCTCACCGCATCCGCCATGAGCGGTGCCCTCTCGTCGGCGGCTGCCGTGGCGAGCGCCTCGTCGATCTTGCCCACGGCCCGCAGGTAGAGCAGCCAGGCGACACCAGGCGGCAGGAGCAGCACGATGAGGGACGTGGCCGTTCCTCCGAATCCCACGAACGTGCGCATCCCGCGCCCCCAGACCACCTTCGCCCTCTTGACGTACGCGACGATGAGGCCGATGCAGCCGCCGGCGACGAACGCCAGCGCGGCGAGCGAGGCCGCCAGGATGGCGATGGCGACGGGATCACGGGCAACGATCATCTTCCCTCCAGGGGCACCAGCTTAGCACCGCCGGGGCGGCGCGTGGAACCGTCTACGGCTCCACGTCCGCGATCGGCCGCGTGAAGTACTCCCGGACAGGTCCGGGCAGGTCCTCGGGGCCGGGGCCGCCGCTCATGAGCGGCGCCAGGGGTGCCGAGTTGTGCGTGTCGATGAAGAGCGCCGTGGTGGTGCGCCGGGCAGAGGCGCGCAGAAATGCCATCATGCCGGCAAGGGCCTTGCCCGAGTAGGTGCCCTCGAGGTGCAGCCCCTCGAGCTCGCCGGCGAGCTCGACGGCCTCGAGGCCCCTTGCGGTGAAGCGCGCGTACTGCCTGCCGGACTGCCCGTGGAGCATCACCACGTTCTCGGCGCTGACGTCCAGCTCGGGCAGGGATGGATCGATGCGCGAGAGGTACGCATGGGCGCGGCGGGCGAGCAGCGCGACGGTGTGCTCGTTGACGAGCGATCGCTCCACGACGCGCACGCACACGGGCCTCGTCCGGAGCCCGGCCAGGGCGAGCCCGAGAACGAGCCCCGCCATCGTCCCTCCCGTGCCCGCGGGCACGAACGCAAACGCGGGCTCCGGCATGAGGCCGGCCTCGACCTGCGCACCGATCTCGAGGCCGGCCTCCACGTAGCCGATGACGCCCAGGGTGCTGGAACCTCCCATCCAGAGGAAATAGGGCCTCTCGCCTCCCAGGAGCTTCGAGAGATAGACGTGCGCGGCGCGCGCGGGCAGCCCGGCCCGGCCCTCGACGTACTCTATCTGGCAGCCGAGGGCCTGGTTGCACAGCACGTTCGTCCTCAGGTACTCCTGCACCGGCTGGGGCACGAACATGCCCACGGTGGACAGGCCCAGGCGACCGCCGTGGACCGTGGTCGCCAGCACGTGGTTCGAGCCGAGGGCGCCGAACGTGATGACCGTCCTGCGGCCCCTGCGTCTGGCATCGGCGAGCGTGAACTCGAGCTTCCTGACCTTGTTGCCGCCGTAAGTCTGCGCCGAGAGATCGTCGCGCTTGACCCAGAGGTTCGGGAAGCCGATGTGCGCTCCGAGCCGCGACATGGGCGAGACCGGCGTGGGGAAGTCGCCCAGCGGGACCCACGCAACGCGGCCCTCGAGGCGCGGATGGCGGCGGAACAGATGCGGCCTGCGCACCTGCACGCGCTCACCCGCTCATGTAGGGCCAGTGCTCGGACACGTCCCTGCCGATGAGCTCGGACAGGCCCGCGTTGAGACGGCGGAAGACGCCCTCGAGATGGCTCCGGGTCTCCGGCTTCATCGCAGGATACCTGCGCCTCGGCCTGAGCGACTCGTACCCGTCGGCCAGGCGCCGGGCCAGGGGGTGCTTCTCGATGCGCGACCGAAGCGATCCCGGGTCGTAGGACGGCATGTTCGGGATCCTCCCCCGGTAGCTCTTCGCCGTGAAGCGCTGGAAGAGGCGGTTCACGAGCAGGCGTGCCGGCAGGCTGAGCGGCGGCGATGCCCGGTTCTTGTGCGGATCCACCGTGGCCAGATCGATGCTGGGCTCGAGGCCGAGGAAGGCGCACACCCCGTCCACGGTGGACTGCTCGTCGGAGACGAACTCCTCGAACAGGATGATCTTCAGGCTGCCGCTGCCGAAGTGCGCCAGGTAGCGCTCGATCTGCTCGAGGTAGCGGCCGCGGGTGATGAGGTTGCCCCTCCCAGCCTGCAGGGACTCCTCGAAGGTCATCGTCGCGCGGCCCGTGCTCACGGTGTGCCAGTAGTGCGAGTAGGCCCGGGTGACCGGATCCCTGAGAAGGGCGATGAGCTTCACCTCGGGCAGCATGGCCGCGATGCGCCCCGGCGCGGCACGTGATGCGAGGTACGTGGTGGAGTCCTCGCCGATCATCTGTCCGGGACGGGCGTCCTCGAACATGCCCCTGTACCAGGCGAGGTAGGCGGCAAGGTCCCGCTCGAAGTCGTGGTCGGTCCAGCCGTCGCCCGTCCGGACGAAGAAGTCCGGGTGCTGCTCCACGTCGTCCACGTCGAAGAAGAAGATCTCGCGCGGCGGGATGAAGACGCCGGGATGACGGGCGAGGATGCCGTGCAGCGAGCTCGTCCCGGACTTCTGGGCTCCGATGATGATGAAATCGGGAAGGCCCTCCGTGTCGACGTCCGTGGGGTTCATGGCCAGTGACCACTTTACATCCTCATCCCGGCGGGAGACAACGACTGGAACGTTCCCGCGAAAGAGGACACATAAGAGGATGGGAGGGTGTGCCATGAGCCAGAACTTCGCAGCGTGCGTCGAATGGGAGCTGACCGGTAGGTGCGACCTCGAGTGCGTCCACTGCTACGTGCGCAGGGGCAGGCCGAGGGGCAGGGATCTGGACCGCGACGAGATGGCCTCGATCGCATCGCGGCTGGCCGATCTGGGGTGCCGCTCCGTGACCCTGTCCGGAGGAGAGCCCACGCTTCGCCGGGACTGGCCCCGGATCGCCGACGCCCTGAGCAGCAGGGGCGTGGGCGTGCAGCTGGTCTCGAACGGACAGCGGATGGGTCCGGCCGAGGCCCGTGCCGCGAGCGGCGCGGGCGTGAGGCTCGTCCTGCTGAGCCTGGACGGGCTCGAGCGCACCCACGACAGGATCCGCAGGAGGCGGGGATCGTTCGGCAGGGTTCTCGCGGCCGCGGAGGCCCTGAGGGGTTCTGACGTGCCCTTCGGGTTCCTGACGACCATCCTCGAGTGGAACGCCGACGAGCTGGAGGGCATGGAACCCCTGGTCTCGGAGCTCGGTCCGGCCCTGTGGCAGATCTGGCTCGCCATCCCCCAGTCGGGAGGCGGCCCCTGGCCGCGGCGCGGCCGGGCGCGCAGCCTCGCCCGTCGCATCTAGGCGCTGAGCGGGCGCTGCCCCGTCATCGCCGCGGGCGACAACGTGCCGTCCACGCTCAGGAGGACGGCGGGAAGGCGCTTCGAGTGCGGGGCGGGGCGGATCGTGATGGGCATCCGGAGCGACGGCGCCGTGAATGGATGCCTCGCCCTTCCTGATGAAAGCACCGTGGCGTCCGTGCTGGACGGTCCGCTCGAGGAGGCCTGGAGTCGCTGCGCCCCGGCACGGCGGGCGGCCTCGTGCCGCGCCATGGCCCTGGCGCCGGGGCGGAGGCGGGCGGCACACATGAGAGCGGCCGCGGTGGCGGCCTCCGCGGCGGTCGTCTCGTCGCTCGCGGCCGGGTGCGGACCGCAGCCGGTGGAGACGCAGGAGCCCGAGCCGCCGGCCGAGATCCAGCAGGCCCGGCCAGAGGAGACGCAGGAGCAACGCGACGACGACAGGGATGCCCCCGGGCCCCCGCCGACCGCCGCGGGGATCTCGCTGCTGGACGGCCAGTGCACGTGCGTCTCCGAGCAGAAGAACCAGGACGGCACGCCCGTGTCCACCTCGCCGTGCATGTGCGTCTCGCACATGATGTGCACGGCGACGACGGGGATGTGGCTCTGCCCGGAGGGGCACGTGCAGCAGATCGCGTCTCCGCCCGTCCCGGGAGAAGACACGGACCCGTGACCCGCCTCGCAGCCGGGCGCGGCGAGGATTGACAGCCGCGGGAAGCTCTGCGAGCGTGATTGCGCAATGAGCGCCACGTACAGGCTCGTCTGCGTCCGGTGCGGGCTCATGACCCGCGAGGACCGACACACCCTGCACTGCCGGACGTGCGGCCCGCAGGCGTTCCCGGACCGCTCCACGTCTCGGGACCCGCCGACGAGTTCTCGAGCTACGCCTCGTGGCTGCCGTTCCCGTTCACGTTCCCGCTGGACGGACTCAGGATGGGCTGCATGCGCATGGAGGCGCTGGGGCGCGAGATGGGCCTCGAGAACCTCTGGCTTCTGCTCTCGTGCTGGGCTCCCGAGCACGGGGCCACCCTGCCGACCTGCACGTTCAAGACGCTCGAGGCGGCGGGCGTGATGATGCGCGTCACCTCCCAGACCGACAGGACGCTCATCGTCAGCTCGGCGGGAAACGCCGGCGCGGCGGTGCTCGAGTTCGGCGCCAGCCACGCAACGCCGGCCATCGTGATCGTGCCCGAGAGCGCGCGCCGGATGATGATGGTGAGCGGGGAGCCGGATCCCGCAGGGCAGCTGCTCGTCTGCCTGGAAAGGGCCACATATCCCGACGCGATCCGCCTCGTCGGCCGCATCGTCGAGCGCTTCGGGGACGCGCTGGTCAGGGAGGGGGGCGCATACAACGTGGCACGCAGGGACGCCATGGCCGTGCCCGTGCTGCGCGCCGTGCAGGAGATCGGGAGGGTCCCGGATCACTACGTGCAGGCCGTGGGCAGCGGCACCGGCGGGATCGCGGCCTGGGAGGCCGTGATGCGGCTCGGCGAGACCATGAGGCTTCACCTCGTGCAGAACACGCCCTTCACACCCATGGTGGACGCGTGGGAGCGGGGAGAGAGAGCGGTCGAGGTCATGAGCCCGCGGGAGGCGTACGAGCGTCTCCAGAAGACATACTCGACGGTGCTCGCGAACGCGGACCCACCCTTCGGGGTCGCCGGAGGGGTCTTCGATGCAGTCACGAGCACCGGAGGGGACATGATCGCCGTCTCGAACGACGAGGCCCGCGGGGCGAATGCACTGATCGAGAGGCACGCCGCCATCGAGCCCTTTCCGGAGACCGGGGTGGCAGCGGCGGGGCTCGCGCGCCAGGTCGAGCGCGGGCGGATCGGCGCGCACGACGTGGTCCTCTTGCACGCGACGGGCGGTGGGCTGGAGCGCTCGATCAGGGACCTGGGCAAGACGCCCTACCCCGTGGGCCTGACCATCGAGCCGGACGACGTGGAAGCGGCGTGCACGGCCGTCGAGAGCTACCTGAGCAGGGTGGAGCCGGGATGAAAAGGCAGATCACGCTTCTCGTGGACTACAAGGGCGAGTACTTCCCGCCGCACAAGGGCACGAGCACGGGCACGGACCTCGAGAAGCTCGGCAGGCGCTTGGCGGAGAAAGGCTACCGGCTCGGGGTCAAGCGGTTCGTCGACGTGGATCTCAGGACCGAGAGCTACGAGGGAAGGCTCGTGCTCTACCAGTCGTCGCAGGATCCCGAGCTCAACTACAAGAGCTACATCGAGGACGTGATCCTGGGCATGAAGCTGCAGGGCGCGAGGCTGATCCCGGAGTTCCATCTCTTCCGCGCCCACCACAACAAGGTGTTCATGGAGATCCTCAGGGATCTGAGCGCCTCGGACGAGGTCAGGAGCCTGAGATCGCGCTGCTACGGCAGCTACGAGGACTTCGTCTCCGACATGGACAACATCAGGTTTCCTGCCGTGATCAAGCCCGCCTCCGGCGACTCGGCGCGCGGAGTGGCGCTGCTGCGCAACGAGGTCGAGGCCAGGCTGCGCGTCAAGCACCTGACGCGCATGCTCGTGCCGCGCGAGATCTGGAAGAACGTGCGCCGCAAGGCCTTCATGAAGGGATGGAGGATGGACTCGTTCCACAGGCAGAAGTTCGTGGTGCAGGAGTTCGTCCCCGGCCTCGACCACGACTGGAAGACCATCGTGTTCGGGCCGAGGTACTTCGTGACCGTCAGGCCCACGCGCCGGGGCGACTTCCGCGCCAGCGGCAGCTCGGGACGGCGCTCCTACCCGACGGAGCTTCCCGACGGCCTGCTCGAGTTCCTCGAGAGGGTCTTCACGTCGTTCGATGCGCCGTTCGCGTCCGTGGACGTGCTGCACGACGGCAGCAGGTTCTACCTCGGCGAGATCCAGTTCGTCCGGTTCGGAACGGGCCCCGTGATCCGCAGCCCACACCACTGGACTCGGGTGGACGGGCAGTGGACCCGCGTCGATGGAACGCTCGAGTGGGAGGCGGCCCTGGCCGAGTGCGTGGTCGGCTATGTCGAGGAAGAACCCGGATGGTCCCCGTCCGGGTGACCGGACCTGCGGCGCAGCACGCAGGGCAGGGGCGGGGCACTCGGACACCCGGGGGAACTTTGGGGTGCCCTCGACCCCGCACCCTCCCCTCTCGGTGCGCAAGTACGGCCACTTCTTCAGCTCGTCAACGCGTCTCTTGCCCGGACACGCTGGTTGGTTTTCGGCGGCGGCGCGCGAGGTAGCGGTAGAGGGTCTTCAGGTCGGAGCGCATCCCCACCAGGTAGACGATCACGAGGTAGCACACGACGAAGATCGGCAGGGCGACGGCGTGCCTGAGCAGCCCGCCCGGCAGGGTGAGGACGAGCACGGCAGGCGCCGCGGCGAGCGCTCCGGTCAGCACGATCCTGGCCACGTCCCGGAGCTTCGGACCGATCCGGAGCAGGACGAGGACCTGGGCGATCCGGGCCATGTTGAACAGCGTCACGCTCGTGGCGGTGGCGATGGCGGCGCCGTAGATGCCGAAGCGCGGGATCATGTACAGGTTGAAGGCGATGTTGCCCGCATTCGTCAGCACGTTGTTCAGGAGCTCGAGCCGGGATTTTCCGGCCATGAGCAGCGCCATCTGGGCCGGCCCGCCGGCCGCGTTGAGGAACCGGCCGCCGATCAGGATCGGAACGACGAGCCAGTACGCCGGGTACTCGGGTCCGAACGCGGCGAGCAGGAGCGGGGCGCCGAACACGAGGATCCCGGAGAGGCCGAGGAACGGGGCGAAGATCCACCGGCTCGCCCTCTGGTAGGTCGTGCGCAGGAGATCCGTCTCGCCGCGGGCGATCTGGTCCGAGATCACGGGGGCCATGGAGGTGTCGAACGCCTGCCGGACCTTCTTGACCACGCCGGCGAGCATGGACGCCACGGCGTAGACGGCCAGGAGCTCCGGCTTGCCCGGGAAGAAGAAGGAGATCATCAGGATGTCCGCGCGCGCCAGCAGGTAGTTGAGGAACTCGGTCAGTCCCTGCGGGAAGGCGAAGGAGAGGAGGGAGCGGTCCTGCGATGCGCGCAGGATGCGCAGGAATCCGAACCGGGGAAACGCCTTCATGTACAGGACGTGGCCGACCAGAACCGAGCCGTACTGGGCGGCGAGATAGGCGATGACGAGCGAGGTCTTTCCCGCGCCGAGCGCGATGGCGGGCATGGCGACGGCAAAGAGCAGGAGGGGCCGGATGAGCTGCCTGACGAGGACGAAGGGACCCATCCTGTTCGCGCCGCGCAGGGCGAAGAGATAGAAGAACGTGATCGCCTCGCCCGGGACCGCGAACACCATGATCGAGAGCCACCAGGCCGCGTCGCCCGCCGCGTCGCCGCCGCCGCGCGCCGCGATGACGCCGGAAAGCAGGTAGACGGCGGCCGTGCCCACGAGGCTCAGCCCCGCGATCCACCGCAGGGCCGTTCCGAGCACCCTGGCCTGGTTCTCCTCCGGGCTGTCCGAGGCGCGGGCCATGGGAAGGTGCCTGAGCAGCCCCTTGTCGAGCCCCATGACTCCCAGCCTCAGGAGCATGGCCACGTAGGTCGTCGCCAGCACGTACGAGCCCAGCGTGCCGGCGCCCAGCAGCCAGCTCACGGCCATCATGAAGAGGGGATCGACGAGGCCGACCAGGTTGCCCAGGATGTTGATCACCCCGCCCCGCGCGACCTTGCGGCTCGCCGACCGGACGGACTTCTCGTCGGAGGACCCGCCCGCCGGCACGCTACCGGACCTTCCCGGCGCGGGCGAGGAGGCGGATCTGCTCCTCGATGTTCTTGCGCACGTCGAACCGCTCCTCGACCAGGCGCCGGCCGGCAGCGCCCATGGCGGCCGCGGCCTCCAGGTCGTCTCCGATCCGCGCCATGGCATCGGAAAGTTCCAGCGAGTCGCCCGGCTGGACGAGCAGACCCGTCTCTCCCGGCCGGACCACCTCCGGGATGCCGGACAGGTCCGAGCCCACCACGGGGCGCTTCATGGCCATGGCCTCGATGATCACGTTCGGGATGCCGTCGATGTCCCCCCGCCGGTCGCGCACCGAGGGAACGACGAGCGCGTGGGAGCGGCCGATCTCCTCCCACACCTCGGTGTTCTGCACCCGACCGACGAGCTGGACATGGTCCTCGAGCTTCAGCTCGGCGGCCAGCCTGCGCAACGTCCGCTCCTCGGGTCCCTCTCCCAGGATCCGGAGCCGGAATCGCGCACCGCCGTCCCTGAGCAGCGAGCACGCCCTGAGAAGCGTGTCGTACCCCTTCTTGGGCACGAGCCGTCCCACGGCCAGCCACCGCGTCTCGTCACCTCCGGGCAGGGGCGGAGGCGTTGCGAGCGCCTCGAGATCCAGGCCGTGGTAGACGATGTGGATCTTGTGGGCGTGCTCGGGTGCGATGTTTCGCAGGTGCTCGGCATTGAACGCGGTGCACGTCATGACCACACGTGCCCCCTCGATCTTGTCCT